>DATMUQ010000025.1:0-3604 GCA_035563795.1 Terriglobales bacterium
GCGTCTTCGGCCTGACCGTGCCGGAGGAGTTCGGCGGCGCCGGGCTTGGCAAGCTTGCCATGTGCGTCGTCACCGAGGAATTGTCGCGCGGCTATATCGGTCTCGGCTCGCTCGGCACACGCTCGGAGATTGCCGCCGAGCTCATTCGCCTCGGCGGCACCGAACAACAGAAGCAAAAGTGGCTCCCCAAGCTGGCAAGCGGCGAGATTCTGCCGACGGCGGTCTTCACCGAGCCCAATACCGGGTCGGATCTCGGTTCGCTGAGGACCCGCGCCGTCAAGGATGGCGAGGTCTACCGCATCACCGGTAACAAGACCTGGATCACCCATGCGTCGCGTACCGATGTGATGACCTTGCTGGCCCGCACCGATCCCGCCAGCGGCGATTATCGCGGCCTCTCCATGTTCATCGCCGAAAAGCCGCGCGGCACGCCGGACAACCCGTTCCCGGCCCAGGGCATGACGGGTGGTGAGATTCCCGTGCTCGGCTATCGCGGCATGAAGGAATATGAGCTTGGCTTCGATGGCTTCGAGGTAAAGGCCGAGAATCTCCTCGGCGGCGTCGAAGGCGAGGGCTTCAAGCAATTGATGGCGACCTTCGAATCGGCCCGTATCCAGACTGCCGCCCGCGCCGTCGGTGTCGCGCAATGCGCCCTCGAGCTTGGCCTCAAATATGCGACCGAGCGCGTACAGTTCGGCAAGAAGCTGATCAGTTTCCCGCGCATTTCCGGCAAGCTCGCCTGGATGGCAGTGGAGACCATGATCGCCCGGCAGCTGAGCTATTTCGCGGCGCGCGAAAAAGACAGCGATCGGCGCTGCGATATCCCGGCCGGCATGGCGAAACTGCTGGCGGCGCGAGTCGCCTGGGCCAATGCCGACAACGCCTTGCAGGTCCATGGCGGCAATGGCTATGCTCAGGAATATCCGATCAGCCGCGTCCTCTGTGACGCGCGCATCCTCAACATCTTCGAGGGTGCGGCGGAGATCCAGGCCCAAGTGGTGGCGCGCGGCCTCCTCAGCGGTCGCAACTGAGCAAGACTGGAAGCCATCCCTGATCATGGAATTGACGTCCCTTCCCTTCAGCCAGTATCGGCAGGTGGCCTGGCGCAATGGCGGCGGCACGGCGCGTGACATCGCCGTGCATCCGGCAGGTGCCGGCATGGCCGAGACTTTCGGCTGGCGGGTGGCCTTGGCGGAGATCGCCAAGGATGGGCCGTTTTCCTATTACGAGCCGGAGATCGAGCGGGTCATCACCCTGCTCGATGGCGCCGGCTTCGATCTCGATTTCGAGGTGGATTTCGACGGCGCGCCGAGCCTCGCCGTCACCGAGCCGCATGAGCCGGCCCGCTTCCGCGGTCACTGGCCGGCCATGTGCCGGCTGCGCCAAGGCCGCAGCATCGTCTTCAACATCCTCTATGACTTCAGCCGGTTCTCCGCCCAGCCGCATATCATCCGGCCGCCGGTGGACCAGCCGATGATTTTCAGTCCGCCGGGCCGCCAGAGCATCCTGTTCAACCTGGCCGGGCGTTTCGAAATCAAAGCCGACGCGCAGCAGGACACAAAGAACACGACCCAGCTCGCCCCTTGGGACAGTCTCCAGATTGACCTCAGTGCGGGAGAGGCACCCTTGCTGTCCGTGACGGCGCGCAGCCCAGAGTCGCGGCTGCTGCTCGTCGGCTTTGATCCCGTCACCTCGCAGTAATTTTCACTTCTGCCGAATTTATCCACCGGCCTTTTGCCCATCGGCCCTGCGCTGGACTTGCCGAGCCCCAGCGAAGCGGTCAGACTTTGGTCCCATCGAGGGAGGACCGATCCGCATGCAAGTCGACTTCTATTACGCCATCGACAGTCGTTACTCATATCTTGCGGCGACCCAGGTACCGGCGCTCGAGCGGGAATTCGGCTGCACCATCGGCTGGAAGCCGCTCTCCTTCCAGGCGCTGATGGATGCCCGCGGCGACGATCCTTATGACGGCCGCAAGCTGGTCGGCCAATACGAGCCCGGTTATCGCGACAAGGATGTCCATCGCTGGGCCGATTTCTACGAAGTGCCGCTGGTCGCTCCCGATTGGCAGGGCGACTGGCAACGCATCGCTCTCGCCGCCACGGCCTCACTCCGCTTCGAAGCCGGCCAGGCGATGAGCTTCGCTTTGTTCCAGGCGGTGATGCAGGACGGCACGACGCCGAAGAGCGATGCGGATATTGCTGTGATCGCCGAACGCGCTGGGATCGACGGTGAGAAACTGGTCGCAGCACTCGATCAGCCGGAAACCCAGGCCCTCTTCGACAAGCACCTCGCCGATGCGCGCAAGATTGGTGTCTTCGGCGTGCCTACCTTCGCTGTCGGCACCGAGATCTTCTGGGGCAATGACCGGCTTCTGCTGCTGAAGCATCATTTGAAGAGCCGGGTGCTGCTCTAGAAATCGTGGCTTTTTAGCGCGATGTCCGTCTTCAGGCGCTTTCCCGATTTCCTTTTGCCGCAACTTTCTCGAGGAATTTCGCCGCATCAACAACGAACCGCTCATGTCGCCCTTCGCAGATCACCTCCACCTCGTCCCTGCACAAGACATTGAAGGTCAGGCGGTTGCGATCGACGGCCACGAGTTCGACTTCCGCCGTGACCGTCATGCCGACTGGCGTTGCCGCGCTGTGGCTGAGATCGACATGGATGCCGACGGTTTTCTGCTGCGGCGTCAGATATGGCTTCAGTGCCTCGATGCAGGCCCATTCGACAAAGCCCACCAGATAGGCGGTGGCGAAGACCGGCGGCATATCCGCGAAGCTGGTGAAAGCTGAAGAGACAGCGGGAACGGTCAGGGAATCGGTTACCCGTATCGTCTGGGTATGACGCAGACCGGATGGTATCGTTGCACTCATTGTTTGTCCCTTCCCGTGACTGATAACCTGTCGCCCACTATAGCCAATTTGTGACAACTTGACCTCGCCGTCGGCAATGGCCAGATAAAAGGCCCAAATTGGCAGCACCTCATGGGATTGAGATAGGGCGGAGCATGGAACGCGGGTTGGAACAGGTGATTTTTGCGACGCGATGGCTGTTGCTGCCTTTTCTGGTAGGACTTGGCATCGCCATGATTGCCTATCTCCTGAGCTTCGCCAGCGAGGTGCTGCATCTCGTTCTCGAGATCTTCACCATCAGCAAATCGGACGCCCTGATGTCGATGCTGAAGCTGGTCGATTCCGTTCTGGTCGCCAGTCTGGTCATCATGGTGATCATCGCCGGCTATGAGAGCATGATCTCCAAGCTCGACGTTGATGCCGAGCGGCATGGCATTTCCTGGCTGGGCAAGCTGGATGCCGGCAGCCTCAAGGTCAAGGTGGCGACCTCGATCGTCGCCATCTCCTCGATCCACCTCCTGCAGGCTTTCATGGAAGTCGATCAGACCAGCAGTGAAAAGCTGATGTGGCTGGTCATCATCCATCTTACTTTCGTCGTGTCGTCACTGCTGCTGGCCGTGCTCGACCGGCTGATCGCCAAGCATTGATCGCTGGAGGCCGACATGCCACAGGTCGAAACATCGACACCATCGGGAACGCCGACACCGATCGGCCCCTATAACCATATCGCCAAGGTCGGCCCTTTCATC
>DATMUQ010000026.1:0-4541 GCA_035563795.1 Terriglobales bacterium
CCTTGGGCGGCACCTGCGGATAGACCGCCCGCTTGACGACGCCGTCTCGTTCCAGCTCGCGCAATTGCAATGTCAGCATGCGCTGGGTCACGCCGGGAAGTTTGCGCCGCAGCTCGCCGAAGCGCTGCGTGCTGTCCATCAGGTGAAACAGGATGACGGCCTTCCAACGCCCGCCGATGACTTCGAGCGTCGTGGCGACCTCGCAATAATGCCAATCGGGGCGGACCGCGCGCACCATGGTATCCTCCATGATACTACTGCACAAAATTGTGCGTACTTATCAACTGAGCCGCCGCACTCTACCGTCCTGCCATCGGCAATGCCAGGAGATGTACCGCGATGCGTGCAGCTTATTACCAAGAGAACGGCCCGGCCCGCGCCGTGCTGAAAATCGGTGAGCAGCCGACCCCGGAACCTGGCCCCGGCGAGGTCCGCGTGCAGGTCAAGGTGTCCGGCGTCAATCCATCCGATGTGAAGTCGCGGCGCGGCGGTGGCCGGGTGCCGGGCTTTCCATTGACGATTCCGCATAGCGATGGCGCCGGCATCATCGATGCCGTTGGCGCCGGCGTGGATCCGGCGCGGATCGGCGAGCGGGTATGGTTGTGGAATGGCCAGTGGCGGCGCCCGTTCGGGACCGCCGCCGCGTTCGTTGCGCTGCCCGCCGCACAGGCTGTGCCGCTGCCGGCGAATGTTTCCTTCGAAATCGGCGCTTGCCTCGGCATCCCGCTGCTGACGGCCTGGCGGGCAGTGCATTGGCGGCCGATACGCCCCACTGAGACCATGGGCGAGACCATGCTGGTCGCAGGCGGCGCCGGCTCGGTCGGCCATTATGCCGTGCAGCTGGCCAAGCGTGCCGGCTATCGTGTGATCGCCAGCGTCAGCTCGGCCGAGAAGGCAGCAATCGCCCGCGCCGCCGGTGCCGAGGCGGTGGTCGAGTACCACAGCCAGGATGTGGCGGAGGCAGTTCGGGTGTTTACGGGCGGTGCCGGTATCGACCGGGTCGTCGAGGTCAATCTGTCGGCCAATGCCGGGCGCTATGTGGAATATCTGCGGCATGAAGGACTGGCCGTGGTCTATGGCTCGAATGACTGGGCGACCCCGTTGCCGCTCGGCGCCTGGCTGGTCCATGGCATCGAACTGGCGCTCTTCATCGTCTATGAATTGCCGCCCGCTATCCGCGCCGCCGCGATTGCTGCAACCACCGATCTGCTGGCCGATCCCGGCTTCGAGCATCGCATCGCCGCGCGGTTCCCGCTCGATCGCATTGCCGAGGCACATGAGGCGGTGGAGACAGGCAAGCTGATCGGTAACGTTGTCGTCACCCTTGACTGACGTGGCCTAATTGACGGGGTCCGATTGACATGGTCCGGCATTCGCGCTGCCATGACCTCGGTTTGATGCCGCCAATCCGCTATGGGGGAGTTCCCGATGGTCAGAGTCGATCATCTCGTCTGGTACTGCGCCGATCCCGTCGAGGGCGAAAACCACTTCGCCGCGAGAATGGATTGCCGACCGGTCTATGGTGGTGTTCATCCCGGCGAGGGCACATGCAACAGCCTGCTCTCGCTCGCGGACAGCACCTATGTGGAAATCCTCGGCCGCGATCCCGCCCAGGCGATCAGCAGTCTTGATCCGGAGCTGCAGACGCTCACCGGAGCCGGGCTCTATCACTGGGCGGCCGGCGGTGTCGATCTCGCGGCACTGCGCGCGAAGGTGCTCGCAGCAGGGCTTGAGGGCAGCGACCTGGTGACGGGTGGACGTACGTTGCCGAACGGCAACTGGCTCGGCTGGAAGCTGTTCGGCCTCAAGAATCACGGCTTCGGTGCGCTGGTGCCGTTCTTCATCGACTGGATGGAGAGCGTGCATCCGGCGAAATCGGCACCGCGTGGTGGCAGCTTCGTCAAGCTCGAGGCACGCTCGCCGGAGCCGGAAAAGCTGCGTGACCTATACCGGCTTCTCGGCCTGGATATCGCCGTTATCGCCGCCGCTGCGCCGGGTCTTTCGGCCACCATCGAGAGCCGCAGCGGACCGCATGTGCTGCGCATGGTTGAGCCAATACCGCGCGGCTTCGTCATCTGAAGGGGAGATATCGATGGCCAGATTGGATGGCAAACGGGTGATCGTCACCGGTGGCACCACCGGCATCGGTGCTGCCGTCGCCTGGCGCTTTCTCGATGAAGGAGCGAAGGTCTGCGTCTGGGGCAGCAATCAGGATCATGTGGCGGCGATCAAGGCGGAGCTCCCGCGCCTCACCGATGTCGTGCGGGTCGATGTGGCCGAGCCGGCGGAAGTCGATCTCGCTTTCGCACGCTCGTTATCCGCCCTCGGCGGTCTCGATGTGCTGATCTGCAATGCCGGCATTTCGGTGCGCCGCGACTTCCTTGAGATCGATCGGGCGGATTTCGACCGCATCATGCGGGTCAATGTGCATGGCGTTTTCTATCCCAGCCAGCTTGCTGCTCGCCACATGATGCAGCGCGATGGCGGTGCGATCCTGATGACGGCCTCCACGGCGGGTGTGGTCGGATATCGCAGATATACCGATTACAATGCCAGCAAGGGTGCGCTCCTGGCGATGATGCGCACCATGGCGATCGAGCTCGCCCCGAAGGTCAGGGTGAATGCCGTCAATCCCGGCTATACGATGACGCCGATGCAGGAGGCCGAATACAGTCCGGAAATGCTGCAGCAGGTGAACGGCATCATCCCCATGCGGCGCCATGCGCGTCCGGAGGAGATGGCAAGCCTCTATGTCTATCTTGCTTCCGACGAGGCAGCCTATGCCTCTGGTGCCATCTTCACGCTGGATGGTGCCGAGAGCGTCGGGTCGGCGGCGACGATCTTGTGACAATGTGCTCGGCCGCAAGGTCTGCTGCTCAGGTTTGGATGAACGGCAGCCTAAACTGTCTGTGGTTTCTGGCCTTCGTAGTCGATAAAAAAGCACTGCGGCCTAGCTTTTGATGCGCTCCAGCACACGGTCCAATGCTTGTATCAGCGCCGCCGTACCACCGCCGCTATCGAAGTCCTGGAAGACCTGCTCGTTCAGGCCGCCCTTGGTCGAGAACTCGGCGCGGAGGGTGGCGTAGCTGCTCGCTGGCGCGCGGCTGGCGACATGTGCCAGGCCGGCAAAAAGCGGGGTCAGGTAGTTGCGCGCCTTTGCTTCTGCCATGCCCTTGCTGGCAAGCCAATCCGATGTCCGCTCGAGAAGCCCGAAATAAGGTCCCATCAGGGCAGTCAGCGCGGCAAGGAGATCGAACTCCTCCTTGGAGCTGCAGGGCACTGCCGTGCCAAGTGCCGCGAAAAGCTGCTCGGTTCTGGCGTCCGGCGGATAGATCGCCGTCACGCCCTCGCGGAAGGCGACGAAAGGCAGGGGAATGGCGCGCGTGAAATTGCCGGCTGCAAGACCGGTCCAGCCCGCCAGCTTCTCATGGCTGGTGGCCGCAATCAGGCTGATGACATGCTGCGTCTTCGCGATTGAAAGCTGCCTGAGGACTTCCTCGGCTACCTGAGGCCGAATGGCAAGGACGAGGATTTCCGCGGCATCCACCACCGCCTGGTTCGACACAGCGACTTCGACTTGCGAAAATCGCGCAGCCAGCCGGGCAGCGATTTCGGCGTTTCGCGGCGAAACGACAATTCTCCCGATCGGCAGATCGGATGACAGCGCGCCAACGATAATGGCCTCGGTGATGGTGCCCGTGCCGATAAAACCATAATCCATGACGGCTGCTTCGCTCCGCTAGAGAACCAATATTGACCGTGCGGCGATGTCGCGCCGCTGTTCCGCCGGAGAGCCCCTTCAGACCGCGGCGAGGCCTTGTTCGAGCAACCGATCGAGTTGCTCCACTTCGGCTGAAGTGAGGCTGATCCCGTCGCGCGCCGATTTCTCTCGCGCCTGGAAGCGACGCTGCGAGGGCAATCGGGCGCCTTGGCCGAGGATCGCATCGAACAGGATCTCGGCCCGGGCCAGGGGATTTACCGACCGGCCGGCGGCGAAGGCTTCCGGTGAGAAGGCGATCACCAGCTCGCCATGCACGGGGGCCAGGGTCGTGGTGCCGATGAAATCCAGCGCCTCGCGGCTGGTCCGGTCGCCGATCAGGATGCCACCCAGCAGCTCGATCATCGTGCCGATGGCGGAGCCTTTGTGGCCGCCGAAGGACAGCATGGCACCTGCCAGGGCTTTTTCCGGATCGGTCGTCGGCTGCCCGTCGGCATCGATCGCCCAGCCCTCGGGCAGCTGCTTGCCGGCGCGCCGATGCAGCTCGATCTCGCCGCGGGCCGCGACGGAAGTCGCGAAATCGAAGACGTAAGGCGGCTGCCCCGCGCGCGGCCAGCCGAAGGCGAAAGGATTGGTGCCGAGCAACGGCTTGTTGCCGCCGGCGGGGGCAACGGTCGAATAGCTTGGGCACATGACCATGCAGGCGAGACCACGCGCGGTCAGCGCCTCAACCTCCAGCCAGAGTGCCGAGAAATGCACGGCATCGTTGATGGCGAGGGCGGCGACGCCGACCTCGCGCGCTCTTTCAGCCAGCAACGGCAGG
>DATMUQ010000027.1:0-2842 GCA_035563795.1 Terriglobales bacterium
CGACCAAGGCGCGCCCCCAATGACATCAACCTCACGGCATGAAAAAGGCGCACCGTCATATGACAGCGCGCCTTTTTCAAGGAATATGCCGCATGTTAAGCAGCCTGCGCCGTCCCGGCCAATGCCCGTTCGATCGCCGCCAGCGCGTCGGCTGCCTTGCTGGCATCCGGACCGCCGGCCTGGGCCATGTCCGGACGACCGCCGCCGCCCTGCCCGCCCAGAGCCGAGCTGCCCGTCTTCACCAGATCGACGGCGCTGTGCTTGGCGGTGAGATCGGCGGTGACGCCAACCACCAGCGAGGCCTTGCCGGCATCGTCAGAGATAAGAACGACGACACCTGAACCGATCTGCTTCTTCAGTTCGTCGGCCATGGCTTTCAATTCCTTGGCCGGCACACCGCTCAGCACACGTGACGCAAGCGTGATGCCGCCGACATCCTTGGTGCCGCCGGCCTGGGCCGCATTGCCACTGCCGCCGCCAGCGCCAACACCGGCGAGCGCCGCCACCTTGCGGGCCTCGGTCAGGTCACGCTCCAGCTTCTTCTTTTCCTCGACCAGCGAGACAATGCGATGGGCAAGATCGGCCGGCAAGGTCTTCAGGGCCGCTGCTGCCTCACCCAGCAGACGCTGCTGCTCGGCAATAAAGTATTCCGCTGCGGCACCGGTCATCGCCTCGATGCGGCGCACGCCGGAAGCCACCGCCCCTTCGCTGATGATCTTGAAAAGACCGATATCGCCGGTGCGGCGCACATGGGTACCACCGCACAATTCGGTCGAGAAATTCTTCGCCTCTTCCTCGTTGCGGCCACCCATCGAGACGACACGCACTTCGTCGCCATACTTCTCGCCGAACAGCGCGAGCGCGCCGGCTTCGATCGCTGCCTCCTGGCTCATCAGGCGCGTGTCGACATCATCGTTCTTGCGGATGCGATCGTTCACCTCGCGCTCGATAACGGCGATATCCTCGGCGGTCACCGGACGCGGATGGCTGAAATCGAAGCGCAGGCGATCCGGTGCCACCAGCGACCCCTTCTGGGTCACATGGGCACCGAGACGACGACGCAGCGCCTCATGCAGCAGATGGGTCGAGGAGTGATGCGCGCGCAGAGCCGCGCGGCGCTTGCCGTCAACCTTGAAATCGGCCGCTTCGCCGACCACTACCGTACCCTTGGTGACCTTGCCGAAATGCACATGCATGTCGCCGAGCTTCTTCAGCGTATCGGTGACCACTACCTCACCACCGCCCGCGGAGATGATGACGCCGGTATCGCCCATCTGGCCGCCGGATTCACCGTAGAACGGCGTCTGGTTGGCGATCACCGCCACCTCATCGCCGGCCGAAGCCTTGTCGACTTCCTTGCCGGCTTTCAGGATCGCCTTGATCTGGCCTTCGGCATGTTCGGTCGCATAACCGAGGAAATCCGTGGCGCCGACCTTTTCGCGCAGGTTGAACCAGACGGCTTCCGTCGCCGCCTCGCCCGAGCCCTGCCAGGCCTTGCGCGCGGTCTCACGCTGGCGCTCCATCGCCGCATCGAAGCCGGCATTGTCGACACCGCGATTCTGACCGCGCAGGATGTCCTCGGTGAGATCGAGCGGGAAGCCGAAAGTGTCGTAAAGCTTGAAGGCAACTTCGCCCGGCAGCTTCTGATTGCCGCTGAGCTTGGCGGTCTCATCGTCGAGGAGACGCAGGCCGCGATCCAGCATCTGCTTGAAGCGGCTCTCTTCCAGCTTGAAGGTTTCGGTGATCAGCGCTTCGGCGCGGATCAGCTCCGGATAGGCCTGGCCCATCTGCGCGATCAGCGCCGGTACCAGACGCCACATCAGCGGCTCCTGGCAGCCCAGCTTATGGGCATGACGCATAGCGCGGCGCATGATCCGGCGCAGCACATAACCGCGGCCTTCATTCGCCGGCAGCACGCCGTCAGCGACCAGGAAGCTGCAGGAGCGCAGATGGTCGGCGATCACCCGGTGCGAGACCTTCATCGGTCCGTCGGCATCGGTGTTCGAGGCATGAGCGGAAGCCTCGATCAGTGCACGCATCAAATCGATGTCGTAATTGTCGTGCTTGCCCTGCAGCACAGCGGCGAGACGCTCGAGACCCATGCCGGTATCGATCGAGGGACGCGGCAGGCTGACCCGCTCTTCCTTCGTCACCTGCTCGAACTGCATGAACACGAGATTCCAGATCTCGATGAAACGGTCACCATCCTGATCCGGGCTGCCCGGGGGGCCGCCGGGGATCGACGGGCCATGATCGTAGAAGATCTCAGAGCACGGGCCGCAGGGACCGGTATCGCCCATCGCCCAGAAATTGTCCGAGGTCGGGATGCGGATGATGCGCTCCGCCGGCAGGCCGGCGATCTTCTGCCACAGGCCAAAAGCCTCGTCATCCTCGTGATAGACGGTGACCAGCAGCTTGTCCTTGGCGAGGCCGAATTCCTTGGTGATCAGGCGCCAGGCAAGGTCGATCGCCCGCTCCTTGAAGTAATCGCCAAAGGAGAAGTTGCCGAGCATCTCGAAGAAGGTGTGGTGCCGGGCGGTATAGCCGACATTCTCCAGATCGTTATGCTTGCCGCCGGCGCGCACGCATTTCTGCGCGGTGGAAGCTCGGACATAGTCGCGCTTTTCGGCCCCGGTGAAGACGTTCTTGAACTGCACCATCCCGGCATTGGTGAACATCAGGGTCGGGTCGTTGCGCGGCACAAGCGGGCTGGACGGCACGATCTCGTGCCCTTCCTTGCGGAAGTAATCCAGAAACGTACGGCGGATATCATTCGCGGTCTGCATTATCGCTCGATCCAGAATAAGCGGTCAGTCGGGTCACTCAGTGGTCATTTAACGGT
>DATMUQ010000028.1:0-9779 GCA_035563795.1 Terriglobales bacterium
CGAAGCCGGCGACGCCGACATTGAAGAGCCCCGTCTGGCCCCATTGGATATTGAGGCCGAGGCAGATCAGGCCGTAGCTCAAAGCCGTCGTCAGGAAGAAGGCGCCGTAACCGACGAGATCGAGCATCAGTCGCGCCTCCCGAAAAGTCCGGTCGGCTTGACCAGCAACACGGCGATCAACAGCAGGAAGGCGGCGGCGGCGCGGTAATTGGCGCCGATCAGTTGCACCGCCAGGGATTCGCCGAGACCGACGATAAGCCCGCCGATGACCGCACCCGGCACACTGCCGATACCGCCGAGGATCGCCGCCGAGAACAGCGGCAGCAGCAGGTCGAAGCCCATGAAGGGACGGATCTGCACGGTGATCCCGGCCATGATGCCGGCGGCACAAGCGAGCGCACCGCCGATCATCCAGGTGAGGCGCACGACCTGCGCGACATCGACACCGGCCACCTGGGCCAAAGCCGGATTCTCGCTGACCGCCCGCATCGAACGGCCGAGCTGGGTCTTCGAGATCACCAGTTGCATGATAACGACCAGGGCCAAGGTCAGGCCCAGCATCAGCATCTGGTCCGGGGTCAGGCGGATGCCAAGCCCGATCGGAATCGCGATCTGCAGCTCGCGGGAGAAATAAGCGGGCTCCGAGGTGAAGACGAATTCGACCAGGCTGCGGAGCGCCATGGAGGCGCCGAAGCTCGCCATCACCATGATGATCGCATTGCCATGGCGCCGCAGACGGCGAAAGACGAGGAGGTCGAGCAGCAGTGCCAGCAGGCCGGTCAGCACCATGGCGATGAGGCCGGCGACCAGCACCGGCCAGCCGATCGAGAACGGTCCCAAGGGCGCGATATCCTGACCGACCAGCAGGCCGATGCCGCCCGCCAGGGTCAGTGCCGCATAGGTGCCCCAGGTGATGAATTCGCCATGCACGAAATTGGCAAAGCCGAGGATCGAGTAGGTCAGCGTGACGCCGATCGCGCCGAGGCCGATCATCGCGCCGACCAGGATGCCATCGGCGAGAAATTGCAGATTCATGCCGCACCCCCGACCGACGGCGCGGCAGGAGGGCGATGGCCGAGATAGAGCGCTGCTACGATGGGGTCGTTCACCAGATCGGCGGCGGCACCTTCATGGCGGTTGCGGCCCTCGACGAGCACATAGGCCCGGTCGCCGATCGCCAGGGCGGCGCGGGTATTCTGCTCCACGAGGATGATGCCGACACCGCTCGCGCGGATGCGGGCAAGATCACTGAAAACCTCCGCCACCAGTTTCGGCGACAGGCCGGCCGAGGGTTCGTCCAGCATAAGGACACGCGGCTCCACCATCAGCGCCCGCGCAACCGCCAGCATCTGCCGCTGGCCACCGGAAAGCCGCCCGGCCGGCAGCCGCCGCTGGCGCGCGAGATCGGGAAACATCTCATACATCGCCTGGCAGCGACCGGCGCGCCGCGCCTTCGGCAGGATCGCCGCCGCCAGCAGGAGATTGTCCTCGATGGTCATGGTGGCGAAGACGTTCTCCGTCTGCGGCACGAAAGCGAGACCGGCGGCGATCTTGCGATGCGCCGGTAGCTGGGTAATGTTCTGGTCGCCTAAAGTAACGCTGCCGCCGCTGATCGGCACCAGCCCGGCGATCGCCTTGATCAGGGTCGATTTGCCGGCACCGTTCGGTCCTAGCACCACGGCGATCTCGCCGGCACTGACCTCAAGGCCGGCGCCATTGACGATGGGGAGATCGCGCTGATAGCCGGCGACGATATCGCGGGCAACCAGCAGCGGCGCGCCGGCGGTCTGGGGAGTGCTGCCGGTCATGCCGCCGCTCCGCCGAGATAGGCCTCGATGACGCGCGGATCGGCGACCACCTCGGCCGGTGTGCCGGCGCAAAGCAACCTGCCGCCCGCCATCACCAAGCTGCGGCTGCACAGCTTCGCGATCATGTCCATGTTGTGCTCGATGACGAGAAGCGTGATACCGCGCCGGTTGATCTCCAACAAGCGGTCGATGATCGCCTCCAGCAGGGTCGGATTGACGCCGGCGGCCGGCTCGTCGAGCAGGATGATCTGCGGATCGGCCATCAGCACGCGCCCCAGCTCCACCAGCTTGCGCTGGCCACCGGAAAGGATGCGGGCCGGCTTGCGGGCCAAAGCCGAGAGGCCGAGGAATTTCAGCAGCTCCATCGCCTTGGCGAGATTGGCGGCCTCTTCGCGCCGGACGGCAGCGGGGCGCAGCCAGTTCGCCAGCAGGCTTTCGCCGCTCTGCCCCTGCGCTGCGGTGAGCAGGTTCTCGACCACGGTCATATCGGCGAAGAGCCGGGGGATCTGGAAGGTGCGGCCGAGCCCGGCGGCGAGCCGGCGATGGGCGGGCAGGCCAGCGAGCGAGCGCTCCCGCAACAGGATATCGCCTTGGCTCGGCTGCAGACTGCCGGCCAGCAGATTGAACATGGTGGTCTTGCCGGCGCCATTGGGGCCGATCAGACCGGTAATCTCGCCGGCATTGATGGTAAAGGAGACGTCGTCGACTGCCGCTACACCACCGAAGGATTTCGAGACGGATCGGGCTTCCAGCATGTCTTCGCCGTCATTCGGAGCAAGACATGCCGATCAAACAGCCTAGCCTTGACATTTGGTTCGTGGTGCAGGTGTGTAGGGGAAAATATGGTGGCAGCTGCCATCAGGCAAGATAAATCACCGGGCCGGTCCTTGGCACCCGGTGGAAAGACGGGATGGAAATGGCAGGTTCAGCCGATAGACCAGTGGCGTCGGGGCCGGAAACGGCACCAGGTAACGGCGACTTCGAGCTTTACGACCTGCGGGTCGAGGTGGTAGCGCCGCCGGGTGCCAGGATCTATTGCGGCAGCCAGCCGGGCGATCATTTCGAGCTGCGCGGCGAGATGCTGTATCTGCCGCCGGGTCAGGGCTTTTCCATCTATTCCCTGGCGGCCCTGCTGCCGCTGCTGCCGGCCAAGCAGCGCGCCACCCATCCCAATGACTGGATGTCGACCGATGCCGAGGTCGCCTGTCCGGACCCCAATTGCCCCACCCGCTTTCGCATCACCCGGCTTGGCAAGCGGCGCTTCAGCCATGCCGAGACCACGGCGGTGCCGCTTCCCGCGTCAGACCAACCGAAATAGCAGACGGATTTCATGACCACGCAAATCGAGCTTCGCCCCGGCTATCGCATCAATCGTGTCATCCGTGGCGGCTGGCAGCTGGCCGGCGGGCATGGCGCCATCGACAGCCGGGCCGCCGTCGCCGACCTCACCGCCACCGCCGAAGCCGGCATCCTGACCTTCGACTGCGCCGATATCTATACCGGGGTCGAGGAACTGATCGGCGCCTTCCGCACGGAATATGCCGGGCGCCATGGCCAGACGGCGCTGGAGGCGATCAAGGTCCATACCAAGTTCGTGCCCGATCTCGACATCCTCGCCCATATCAGCCGCGCCCATGTGCGCCAGGTGATCGAGCAGTCTCTGCGACGCCTGCGCATGGAGCGCCTCGACCTTGTCCAGTATCACTGGTGGGATTACAGCATTCCCGGCTGCGTCGAGACGGCCTTGTGGCTGGAAGAGCTGCGCCAGGAAGGCAAAATCAACCTGATCGGCGGCACCAATTTCGACACCGATCACACACGCCGCATGGTCGAGGCCGGCGTACCCATCGCCAGCATGCAGGTGCAGTATTCGCTGCTCGATGCGCGGCCGGAGAATGCCCTGGTCGCGTATAGCCGACAGCACGACATCCATCTTCTCTGCTATGGCTCGGTGGCCGGTGGCTTCCTCGGCGATCGTTGGCTCGGCCAGGCCGAACCGACCGGCCAGCTGGAAAACCGCTCGCTCACCAAATACAAGCTGATCATCGAGGATTTCGGCGGCTGGGATCTCTATCAGGCCCTGCTGCGGTGCCTGCGCCAGATCGCCGATCGGCATGGCGTCGATATCGCCACCATCGCCAGCCGCGCCATGCTGGACCGGCCGCAGGTGGCGGCTGTCATCGTCGGGGCCCGCAACCGCGCCCATCTCGCCGCCAATGCCCGCATCACCGATATCGCCCTGAGCGCCCAGGACCAGACGGAGATCGCCGCCATCCTCGCCCAACGCCAGGGCCCGGATGGCGATACTTTCACGCTGGAACGGGACCGCAATGGCCGCCATGGTTCGATCATGAAATACAATCTCAACAAGCAGGCGTCCTGACGGCGATGGCGGGCGGCACGCCAGATCTGCTCGACCAGGCCCGCCGCGAGGTGATCGAGCTGCATGATTTCTTCATGGCCTGGTTCCGCCCGGTGACGGTGGAAACGGCGGCCCTGGAGCTGCGGCGCTGCGACGAGGCCCTGGCCCCGGACTTCCGGCAGATCGCCCCGGATGGCCAGGTCCATGCCCGCGATCCGTTGCTGCAGCGCCTGGCGGCGGCCCGGGGTTGCCGGCCGGACGGCTTCGTCATCGAGGTCGAGGACATCCGTCCGGTCTGGCAAAACGACGCGGCCATATTGCTGGATTACGTCGAGAGACAGTATTGTCATGAGCCGAGCAAGGCGGGTGCGGCGTCGGGGGAGACACGCAGACGCTCGACCGCCTTCTTCACGCTTTCAACGACGGCGCCCCAGGGCGTCGCCTGGCGGCATCTGCAGGAGACCTGGCTGCAGGCGCCCACAACATAGAACGGGTCGATTATCAACAGGGGGGAACCTGACGTGATCCTGAAGAACCTGCTGGCTGCCTCGGTTGCAGCCTCTGCGCTGCTGGCTGCCGCGACGGCGGCACAGGCAGCCGATTGCTCCGTCACCGTCGGCCTGGTCATGGAACTGACCGGCCCGGCCGGCGAATATGGTCAGGCCGGCGCCAAGTCGGTCGAGATGGCCTTCCGCGACCTCAACGATGCCGGCGGCGTCAATGGCTGCAAGCTCGTCACCGATACCCGCGATTCCCAGAGCCAGGGCAATGTCGCGGTCGACGCCGCGACCCAGCTCGTCCAGGTGAAGAAGGTGCCGGTCATCATCGGCGGCATCATCTCCTCGGTCTCGATTCCCATCCTGACCTCGGTGACCGCACCGGCCGGCGTGGTGCAGGTCTCCCCCGCTTCCTCCTCGCCGACGCTGACGGCGCTCGGCCGTGACGGCAAGACCAATGGCGTCTTCTTCCGCACCATCACCTCCGATGCGCTGCAGGGTGTCGCCGCCGCCAAATTCGCCCTCGATCAGGGACTGAAGAAGCTCGCTATCATCCATGTGAACAACGATTTCGGCGTCAACATGGTGTCGGAATTCACCAAGGCCTATAAGGCCCTCGGTGGCACCATCGTCTCCGACACGCCGTATAATGAGAAGCAGGCGAGCTACCAGTCGGAAGTCACCGCGGCCTTGGGCGGCAATCCGGACGGGCTCTATCTGATCAGCTACCCGGTCGACGGCGCCACCATCGCCCGGCAATGGATCTCGCAAGGCGGGCCGCAGAAGTTCCTGCTGAATGACGGCATGAACAGCGCCGATTTCATCAAGAATGTCGGCGCCAAATATCTCGAGAATGCCTATGGCACCTCCTCGGGCACCAACCCGACCCCGTCGACCGATTACTTCAACAAGGAATACAAGGGCTTCTCCGGCCTCGATCCCAGCAATCCGGCGGCCGACCGTTCGTATGATGCCGGCGCCATTGTCGGCCTCGCCATCGCCGAAGCCGGCAAGGCGGAACCGGGCGCCATCAAGGATGCGATGCGCAAGGTGCTCGATCCCAATGGCACGGTCATCCATGCCGGTAAGGAAGACTTCGCCAAGGCGCTGGAGCTGATCAAGGCCGGCAAGCCGATCAAGTATGAAGGCGTCATCGGCCCGGTGCAGTTCGACCAGTATGGCGATATCACCGGCCCCTTCCGCCTGTGGCAGATCAAGGGCGGCGAGGTGACGACGACCGGCGAAATGAGCACCGCCGATGTCGATGCCATCAAGGCCAAGATCGGCAACTGAAGCTGCTGATTGTCCAAGCAAGGCGTCGCCCACCGGGCGGCGCCTTTTTGCTGCCTGATAACGTGTGGGCGTCAGCTTGCGCCGCCAACTTGCACCCCCAACTTGCACGGGCGGCCCGGCTGTGGGATAACGGCTTGCCTGCCCCTCCGGCCACGGCCTCACCTCGAGGATGACATGACCACCACGCCGCGCTTCCCTGACCGCATCCGCTTTGCCCCCGATCTCGAGATCAGCCGCATCGTCACCGGCCTGTGGCAGGTTGCCGATATGGAGCGGGGTGGCAGGCAGCTCGATCCCGACAAGGCGGCACAGTGGCTGGCCGAGTATGCCGAGGCCGGCTTCGACACTTTCGATATGGCCGATCATTACGGCAGTGCCGAGCTCATCACCGGCGCCTTCACCCGCCTAGTCGCGGCAGGCAAAGTGAAGACGGTGGCCGGGCATCGCCCCGCCGCTTTCACCAAATGGTGCCCGACACCGGGCGAGATGACGCCGGCGCTGGTGCGCGAGAATGTGCAGCGCGCCTGCGACCGTCTGGCGACGCCGCGCGTCGATCTCATGCAGTTCCATTGGTGGATGTTCGAACACCCGGCTTATCTCGACGCGCTCAGGGAGCTCGCGAGGCTGCGTGACGAAGGCCTGATCGGCCATCTCGGCCTCACCAATTTCGACACCGATCATCTGCGCCTGCTGGTGAAGCAGGGCATCCCCATCCTCACCAACCAAGTCTGCTTCTCGCTGCTCGACCGCCGCGCGGCGGAAGATCTCTCCGCCTTCTGCCTGCAGCACGGCGTGCGGCTGCTCGCTTATGGCACGCTGGCCGGCGGGCTCCTGACCGAGAAATGGCTGGGCAAGCCGGAGCCACAGGTCGACGACATCACCGATTGGAGCAAGATGAAGTACAAGCGCTTCGTCGACCAGATCGGCGGCTGGGAAGCGCTGCAAGCGATCCTGCGGGCGCTCGACAAGATCGGCCGCAAGCATGGCGTCTCGATCGCCAATGTCGCCACGCGCTGGGTCTTGGAACAGCCGGCCGTCGCCGCCGTCATCGTCGGCGCGCGGCTCGGCGAAAGCGAGCACCGGGCGGATAATCTCGCCCTCTTCTCCTTCGCACTCGATGTCGATGACAAGGCGCTGATCGATGCCGCGCTGACGCAGACGAAACGCATCCCCGGCGATTGCGGCCAGGAATATCGCCGCCCGCCTTACCTCACCGCTTCCGGCGATCTCAGCCACCACCTCGAGAGCTTCCCCAAGGTCTTCAAGGCGGCACCGGTGCCGGGCAAGCCCCATCGCCAGCGGCTCGATTCCGGCAGCATCTGGGAACCGCTCGCCGGCTATAGCCGCGCCGTGCGCGATCATGACCGCATCCTGGTCAGCGGCACCACCGCGACCCATGGCAAGGGCGAGGTGGTCTGCCAGGACGATGTCGCCAGCCAGACCGTCTATATCCTCGACAAGATCGCCGCCAGCATCTCGGCGCTGGGCGGCAGCCTGGAAGATGTCGTGCGTACCCGCATCTATCTGCGCGACAGGAATGACTGGGAGGCTGTCTCGCGGGTCCATGGCCGCTATTTCGGTGAAATCCGCCCGGCCAATACCCTGATCGAGATCGCCGGCCTGGTCGGCGATTACGCTGTCGAGATCGAGGCCGAGGCGATCGTCGGCTAGAGCCGGATCGTTTTAGACGGAATCGCTTCGCGCTCTAGAAAAAAGGCGGCACCCGCAGATGCCGCCTTTTGCCTCTCCTCGAGAAGCCCGAACCCTATTGAGCGGAGCCGGATTCACGCTTCAGGTCGAACCCTAAGATGCTTCGACCTGAAACGATCCGGCTCTAGGAACGCGGCTTCAACTTATCCGGATCATAGAACGGGAATTTGACGACACGGGCCGGCAGGCGCTTCTGCTGGCCGTCGATCTTGCCGATCTCCACTTCCGTGCCGATGGCGCTATAGGCGACATCCATGCGGCACAAGGCGATGTTCTTGTTGAGGATCGGCGAGCGGCAGCCGGAGGTGACGACACCAACCTGGGCGCGGCCGACATGGACGCAGGAGCCATGGCCGCAGACCTCGCCGCCATCGATCTCGAGGCCGACCAAGACCTTCTGCGGGTGCTCCTTGCGCTTGACCACCGCGTCGCGGCCGACGAATTCCTCATTGCCTTTCAAGGCGACCGTAAAACCAATACCGGCCTCGAAGGGATCGGTCTGGTCGTTGAATTCGTAATTCGCAAAGACCAGACCTGCCTCGATCCGCAGCATGTCGAGCGCCTCAAGACCCAGCGGCAGCATGCCGTGCTTCTGGCCCTCCGCCCAGATCGCATCCCAGACCGCGGGCGCATCCTTCGGATGGCAGAAGACCTCATACCCAAGCTCGCCGGAATAGCCGGTACGCGAAACCAGGACCGGGATACCGGTATAGCCGCCGATGCGGCCGATGGTGAAATGGAACCACTGGATCTCGTCGACCCGCGGCCGAGCCGGCGGTGTCCAGATGAGTTCCTTCAGGATGTCGCGGCTCTTCGGCCCCTGCACCGCGACGTTATGCAGCTGGTCGGTCGCCGACTTCACCCAGACATGCTTCAGGCCGTGCTTCTCGGCGAGCTCGCGCAGCCACTGGCCGCCGAATTCATCGCCACCGATCCAACGGAAGCGCTCGGCGCCCATGCGGAAGACGGTGCCGTCATCAACCATGCCGCCATGCTCGTAACACATCGCCGTATAGACGATCTGGCCCTCAGCGAGGCGGCGGATATTGCGGGTGCAGGCGATCTGCAGCAGGTCCTCGGCATCCGGCCCCAGCACCTCGAATTTGCGCAGGGGCGAGAGGTCCATGATGACGGCCTTCTCGCGCGCCGCCCAATATTCCGCCTGCGGTCCCGCATTGTTGAAGCGGTTGGGCAGCCAGAAGCCGCGATATTCCGTGAAGTTGCGCGTGAGCGCGGAAGTCCGCGCATGAAAGCCGGTTTCCCGCGTGAGGCGTGGTTCTGATTCTGCGTTCATTCTGAAGGCCACCGCTCGTGAGAAAGTGTTCTGGGCCGCATAGACGCGGACATGAATATCGGTCGGGTTCCAGGCATTGGTCGCGTCGATATCGTCCGGACAGGCCGAAGAGGCACAGACCAGATCCTTCATCGCCCGCAACAACACGTAATCGCCGGGCCGCGACCAGGGATCATCGAGGAAGATCGCATTCGCGTGGTTGACGCCGGTATTGTAGAAGAGATTGATCGCCTGCCAGCCGCGCCGCCGGTCGAGACCATAGGGATCGAGCTGGTTGTTGAAATTCTCCGAGCAGCTGGGATGACCAGGATAGCCGGCATCCTCATAGAAGCGCGCGGTGCAGGCGAGACCGAAACTGTCATGCCGGCCGACCGTGTCACGCACTACCTCGCAGAGCGGCTGCATATCCATGTCGAAATATTTCGAGGCGAGACCCGGCCCGGGATAGAGTTGGCCGATCAGGGTGCGCGTGGTGGTGAGATCGAGGCCGCGCTCCTTGCCCTTCTGCAGCTGATTGGCATCGAAGCAAAGAAAATCCGAGCATTGCCGACCGGCGACATCGATGATCTGCAGATACTGCCCATCCTTGACCGTATAGGCCGAGGCAGTACGGGCATCGATCCGATACTCCGCAACGACATCGCCCAGTTCCGGCGGCAGCGGCGGCGTCGCGGCCGGCACGATGGTCGCGCGATAGACGATGACCGAGAGGTCGGTCGGCGGATTATCGGCATCGACCAGCATGTCGCCGCCCGGCTGATCCGTCCCGGCGGCATGAAAGATCGCGTCGATATCGCGTTCGACCCGCAGCGATA
>DATMUQ010000029.1:0-2553 GCA_035563795.1 Terriglobales bacterium
CGAGCCGGGTCGGATCGTTGAGATAGCTCCATTCCGCATCCAGCACATGCATGGCCGAGCGGTTGGCCTCGATCTGCCGGTTGATGCCGCGGAGCTCGGTTTCCTTGCTCTGCACATTGTATTTGACCTGGAACAGACCGACGCCGAGCAGGCCCAGCACGATGATCCAGACGAAGGCGCTGATGCGGATCATGCGGCCTCCCTGGTATCGAGGCGCTCGGCCACCCGCAGGCGGGCGGAACGGGCACGCGGGTTGCGGTCGGTTTCAGCATCGCTGGGGGCGATGCCACCGGGCGAGATCAGGCGGAAATACGCCGTCTGCTTCGGCTGCAGATCCGGCAGATGGCGCGAGGCGCGCGGTGCGGTGGCACTGCGGTCGCGCAGGAAGGTCTTCACCCGGCGGTCTTCCAGCGAGTGGAAGGAAACGACGGCAAGGCGGCCGCCGGGGGCGAGCACCTGCTCGGCCGCAGCGAGGCCACGGTCGATCTCGCCCATCTCATCATTCACGGCGATGCGCAGGGCCTGGAAGGTGCGGGTGGCTGGATCGATACGTAGGCCCGGGGTTGGGCCGATCGCCCGGCGCACAATATCGGCGAGCTGCTCAGTGCGGGTGATCGGTGCGAGCGCGCGGGCGGCAATGATTGCCTTGGCGATGCGGCGCGCCTTCTTTTCTTCGCCGAAGGTGAAGATGAGGTCGGCGAGCGGCTGCTCGGCCATGGTGTTGACGAGATCGGCGGCGCTTTCGCCCTGCTGCTCCATGCGCATGTCGAGCGGGCCGGCGAAGCGGAAGGAGAAGCCGCGTGCCGCCTGGTCGAGCTGCATCGAGGAGACGCCGAGATCCAGCGTCACGCCGTGTACGGCGTCGACTCCAACGCGCGACAGCAGATCGGCCATCTCGCCGAAGCGGCCCTGCAGGATATGCAGGCGACCGGCATAGCGTTCGAGCAGCGGTTTCGCCCCAGCCACCGCATCGGGATCACGGTCGATGGCGAAAACGGTGCAATTGGCGGCATCGAGAATGGCGCGGCTATAACCCCCGGCACCGAAAGTGCCATCGACATAGATGGCGCCGTCACGCGGCGCCAAAGCTGTGACGACCTCGGTCAACAGGACGGGTTGATGCGGGGCGGTGTCGGTCGCGGTGATGTCTGTCATCACGCACCTCCGCCGGATCCACCGGTCGGACCGTTGCCCGTACTGGCCTGACGTAAGGTGCGGCCCTTCTCCAGCGCACGCTGGCGGGCCTCGGCCTTATAGGCCTCGAGCTTGGCGGGTTCCCAGATCTCGAAACTGGTGCCGCGGCCGACAAAGGCGGCGGCTTCGCTGATGCCGGCATGAACGCTCAGGCTTTCCGGCAGCATGATGCGGCCCTCGCCATCGAAAGCGAGCTGCTTGGCATCGGCGAAGAGGGTGGCGGTCAAATCGTCATGTTCGTCGGAAAACAGGTCGACCTGCGCCATGCGCTCGGTCAGGCCCTGCATCCATTCCATGCTGGCGGCCTGGATGGCGGGATATTTGAAGGACGGGAAGGCGACGATGCCTTGGAAACCCTGCCCGTTGAGGGCAGCACGAAAGGTCGCCGGGACGGAGATGCGGCCCTTCTTATCAATCTTGTTAATAAAGGTATCGATGAACAATGCCACCGAGATCCCCTGCCGCCCTAGATGGCTGGCGCCATCCCCTGTTGCTGAATAGTCAGCGACGGCCCGCCAAACCCGTCTCCGACCTTTCCGGATGGCTATGGGATATCATGGGACTATATGGGCGTCAATGGGAACTGCCCGTAAATCTCTGGAATGATTTGGAAATTTCCGGTTTGCCTCAATTTTCCGTGATTATTAAAGTGCGCCTTATCAATAGGTTATCGACGCCTCCTCATCCAGAATTTCAGTTGTGTGATTGTCGGCACAAAAATCTGATTTTAAAGTTTCTTTTGTTGTACCCTCTTTGTTCTAATCGCAATGACCGTCCTCGAAACGAGGCGGTCATTGGGGTGTTTTGAGATGCCAGATGGCCTGTAAGCCGGGTTCTGTCCGGAGCCGTGTGGCGAACGATATGCCGGGCTTGCACCCGACATCACTCCCGCCCGCCGCGGCTCGTGGATGGCCATTCATCTGGGATGCCCGTTACCGGACACCTCGCGCGACCTACCCGAGGATCGGCGCGGAAAGGCGCCTGAACCGGTTGCCCGGTTCCTGTCCTCCTATCTGGTCTTGCTCCCGGTGAGGTTTGCCCAGCCGCTGGCGTTACCGTCAGCGCGGTGCGCTCTTACCGCACCTTTTCACCCTTACCGGCCGGAGCCATTGCTGGCCGCCGCCGGCGGTATCGTCTCTGTGGCACTGTCTCTGGGATTGCTCCCGCCGGGCGTTACCCGGCACCGTCCTTCCGTGGAGCCCGGACTTTCCTCCCTTGCTACCCGAAAGCAGCAAGAGCGGCCATCCGGCCATCTGGCGGTTGAGGAGTTAGGCTTTTCGCAGCGGCAGGTCAACCGCGGAGACGCCAGCCGAGCAAATGAAACAGCCGGCCAGGGATGATGGCCGGCTGCCAAAGCTG
>DATMUQ010000030.1:0-8096 GCA_035563795.1 Terriglobales bacterium
CGCCAGCAGCATCGACGTCAATCCTGATCGCTGCATCGCCGACGGTCCGGCACAGGCGAACCTCCTGATCCTGGCGGAAGTATCGACCGCCGACATCCTGCCGGCGGGATCCGATATCCTGGCCTCGCTTAACCGCTGGCTGGAAGCTGCCGATGCTGCCGGGACCCATATCGGCGCGGTTGGCAATGGCGCTGTGCTGCTGGCGCGGCTCGGCCTGATGCAGGGCTATGCCTGCGCGACACCCGGCCGGGTGGCGATGGAGGATGACCAGCGCGCCGCTGCCGATGATCTCTTCTGCCGCAAGCGTGGTCCCGCCAGCCTGCATCCCGATCTCTTCGTCATCGACCGGCGGCGCTTCACCTGTGCCGGCGGCTGTTCCACCTCGGATCTCATGCTGCGGGCAGTGCGTCAGTCCCTGGGCGAGGCAGCCGCCCGACATGTCACCGGGCAATTGCTGCGCGACCGCGCCCGCGATGCCGGCGAATTGCAGCCGCATGCGCACCTCGCCTCCAGCGTCACCAGCGCCGGTGCCCTGCAGCGCGCCATGCAGGCAATGCGCCACCATGCCCAGCAGCCGTTGGAGCTGCGCGTCATCGCCCAGCGGGCGGGCGTGCATCTCCGGCACCTGGAACGGCTGTTCCGCCGCCATCTCGATACCAGCCCGCGGGAATTCTATCTGCGCCTGCGCCTGCAGCGCGCCCGGGAGCTAATGCAAGGCACCACGACGACCCTCTCGGCCATCGCCCGCGATGTTGGTTTCGACTCGCTTTCACATTTCTCGAAATGCTATACCGAAGCCTATGGAACGCGCCCGAGCGAAGATCGCCAGAGACTGTTTACCAGCGCCGCAAACGGGCCAAAATCATCATCAAGGGGGAAAAGATCACCGGCCAAGCCTGCCGATGGTCTTGCAGTGAATTAACAACGTCAATCTTCAATATCAGCAAAAGATCAGGGGAAAAGAATGCCTTTGAAGCCGGAACAGGTTAAGACGATCGCCGATGCCAAAAAGATCGTCGAGGAACGCGGCCTCACCCATGTGAAGGTCGGCGTGTTCGACGGCGATGCCATTCTGCGTGGCAAGTACATGTCCAAGGCCAAGTTCTTCTCGGCCCTGGAAAGCGGCTTCGGCTTCTGCGACGTGGTGCTGGGCTGGGACAGCAGCGACCAGCTGTTCGACAACACCACCTATACCGGCTGGCACACTGCCTATCCCGATGCTTTCGTCCGCGTGGTGCCGGAAACCTGCCGTGAGATCCCCTTCGAAGACAACATGCTGTTCTTCCTCGCCGAATTCGTCGACAAGGCCGAGCAGATCTGCCCGCGCGGTACGTTGCGCCGTGTCCTCGATAAGGCCAAGGGCATGGGCTATGACGTCTATGGCTCCTGCGAGTTCGAATTCTTCATGTTCGACGAGACGCCGGAAAGCATCCGCGAGAAGGGTTATCGCAATCTGACGCCGATGACCCCAGGCTGGTTCGGCTATTCGGTGATCCGCAACACCGTCTGGGCCGATCTCTACAAGGAGATCCTCGAGACCTGCGAAATCATGCGCATGCCGATCGAGGGCCTGCACACGGAAACGGGACCTGGCGTGCTCGAAGCCGCCCTCACCTATGACAAGGCGCTGGAATCGGCCGACCGTGCGGCTCTCTTCAAGACCTTCATGAAGGTCTTGGCGCAGCGCCGTGGCCTGATGGCGACCTTCATGGCCAAGTGGTCGAACAATTATCCGGGCCAGAGCGGCCATATCCATCTCTCGCTCAAGGACAAGAGCGGCAAGAATGCGTTCTATGACGCGAAGAAGCCGCACACCATGAGCGACAAGCAGCGCTGGTTCATCGGCGGCCAGCAGGCGCTGATGCCGGAACTGCTCGGCATGGTCGCCAGCACGGTCAATTCCTATTCGCGCCTGATCCCCGGCTTCTGGGCCCCGACTAATGCCACCTGGGGTGTCGAGAACCGCACCTGTGCGCTCCGCGTTATTCCGGGTTCGGAGAAGTCGCAGCGCGTCGAGTACCGGATCGCCGCCGCCGACTGCAATCCCTATATCGCGCTTGCCGCTTCGATCGGTTCCGGCCTCTACGGCATCGAGAACAAGATCGAGCCGACCGATGCCATTGTCGGCAATTCCTATGAGAAGAAGCATCCGGCCAAGCTCGATTTGCCGCGCACCCTCTGGGAAGCAGCACAGCGCCTGAAGAAGTCGAAGGCGGCGGAAGAACTGTTCGGCGCCGATTTCGTCGAGCATTGGGCGGCGACCCGCGAATGGGAAGAGCGCGAATTCCGCAAGCACATCACCGATTGGGAACTGTCTCGGTATTTCGAGATCATCTAAGGAACTATCATGTCAGCAGTGCAAAAGACCATCACCCCGGTTGACAACTCCGTCTATGTCGAGCGTCCGTATAACACGGACGCTGAGGTGCAGGGCGTGTTGTCAGCGGCGCAGGAAGCGCAGAAGGCCTGGCGTCTCACGTCGGTCGCTGATCGCGCCAAGATCCTCAACAAGGCCATTGATATCTTCTTGACCAAGAAGGATCAGCATGCCGAGGAGATCACGCGCCAGATGGGTCGGCCGATTTCCCAGAGCCCGGGCGAAATGCGCGGTTTCGAGGAACGGGCCCGCTACATGATCAAGATCGCGCCGGAAGCCCTGGCCGATATCGAAGCGACGGATAAGCCGGGTTTCACCCGCTTCATCCGCCGCGAGCCGCTGGGCGTCGTCTTCATCGTCGCTCCGTGGAACTATCCCTATCTCACCTCGGTCAACGGGGTCTTCCCGGCGCTTATGGCCGGCAATGCCGTCATCCTGAAGCACTCGGCGCAGACCCCGCTTTGCGCCGAAGGCTTCCAGGATGCCTTCGACCAGGCCGGCTTGCCGGAGGGCTTGTTCCAGCACCTCGTCCTCACCCATGAGGAAACGGCGAAAGTGATCGGTGCGCCGGAAGTCAATTACGTCAACTTCACCGGCTCGGTCGCTGGCGGCCATGCGGTGCAGCAGGCGGCGCTCGGCAAGTTCATCGGCCTCGGCCTCGAGCTTGGCGGCAAGGACCCGGCTTATGTGCGCGCGGATGCCAATCTCGATCATGCGATCGAGAATTTGGTCGACGGCGCCATGTTCAACAGCGGCCAATGCTGCTGCGCGATCGAGCGCATCTATGTGCATGACAGCCTCTACGACAAGTTCGTCGCCGGCTTCGTCGATCTCACCAAGGGCTATCGCCTCGGCAATCCGCTCGACACCAATACCAATCTCGGGCCGATGGTGCGGACGAGTGCCGCGGAATTCGTCCGCGGCCAGATCGCAGACGCGGTCAAGCAGGGTGCGAAGGCGCTCGTCGATGCGAAGAGCTTCGCCGCCGACAAGCCGGGCACGCCTTACCTCGCCCCGCAGGTGCTGGTCGATGTCAATCATTCGATGTCGGTGATGTCGGATGAGAGCTTCGGCCCGGTCATCGGCATCATGAAGGTGAAGTCCGACGACGAAGCCGTGAAGCTGATGAATGACAGCAAGTTCGGCCTCACCGCCGCCTTGTGGACCCAGGACGAACAGGCTGCCCTCAAGATTGGCAACCAGATCGAGACCGGCACAGTCTATATGAACCGCTGCGACTATCTCGATCCGGCGCTTGCCTGGGTCGGCGTCAAGGATTCCGGCCGTGGCGCCACCTTGAGCAAGGTCGGCTATGAAATGCTGACCCGGCCGAAGTCGTTCCATCTGCGGCAGATCTGATTGATCAACCGCTGATCGCAGCGCATGATGAGCTATACCCCCATCCCCACGGATGGGGGTTCTCATTTGGACCCTGGCGATATGGATTGTACCGGCGTGCCACTGCCCCCCTCACCCCTACCCTCTCCCACGGGGGGAGAGGGAGTGCAGCGAGATCGTCAAACCGGTCGAATATTGTTGTCTCCGATAGAACGCGAGCAACCGACTCGCTTTGAGTTTCGCACCGAAGTTAGAGGCAGCAGCGTCCCCTCTCCCCTCGTGGGAGAGGGACAGGGTGAGGGGGCTACGGCCGAGATGCCACAACAATTCCTTAACCGTATTCCCCTGGCCTCGGACCAACCATGACGAAGTCGACTGACCAGACTGACATCGTCATCGTCGGCGGCGGCATTGTCGGCTGCGCGATCTTCCGTCGCTTCGCCATGATGGGGCTGAAGCCGCTGCTCATTGAAGCGGGCGGCGACATCCTCTCCGGTGCCAGCAAGGGCAACAGCGCCCTGCTGCATACCGGCTTCGATGCGCCGGCGGAGAGCCTAGAGCTTGCCTGCATGCAGGCCGGCTACCGCGAATATATCGAGATCAAGGACCGGCTGAACCTGCCGCTGGTCGAGAGCACGGCCCTGGTCGTCGCCTGGGACGAGGAACAGCTTGCCAAGCTGCCCGGCATCGTCGCAAAGGCGCATCACAATTATGTCGGCGATGTGCGGCAGATCGACCGTGAGGATCTGAGATCCCGCGAGCCGCATCTCGGTTCCCATGCCTTGGGCGCGGTGCTGGTGCCGGGCGAGCATATCATCGACCCCTGGTCGGCCCCGCTTGCTTATGTGCAGCAGGGCCTCGCCCATGGCGGGCGCGTGAAGCGGCGTTGCCGTGTCACCGGCGGCCAGTTCGAAAACGGCAGATGGCTGCTGGAAACGGCGGATGGCGAGATTGCCGCTGGCATCGTCGTAAATGCCGCCGGCAACTACGGCGACATCGTCGAGGCGATCTGCCGGCCGAGCCCCTTCAAGGTGACGCCGCGCAAGGGTCAGTTCGTGGTCTTCGACAAGCCGGCGTCAAAGCTGGCCCACGCCATCATCCTGCCGGTGCCGACCGAACGCACCAAGGGCATCGTCATCTGCCGCACCGCTTTTGGTAATCTGCTGGTCGGCCCCACCGCCGAGGACCAGGAGGACCGCGCCTTGGCCGAGGTCGACCAGGCAATGTTGCGGCACCTGATCGACAAAGGCTGCGAGATGATCCCTGCCCTGGCGCAGCAGACCGTCAACGCGGTCTATGCCGGCTTGCGACCGGCGACCCAGTTCAAGGATTACCAGATCGAGGCCCTGCCCGCGCGCCGCTGGATTACTGTCGGCGGCATCCGCTCGACAGGGCTCACCGGGGCGCTTGGCATTGCCCAGCACGTTGCTGGCCTGCATCAGCAACATTTTGGTGGCGGCACAGCTTCTGAGCCGATCTGGACACCAGTACCCAATATCTGCGAATACCGCCCCCGCGCCTATCAGACCGGCGCCGGCACCGACATCGTCTGTCACTGCGAATGGGTGACGCGGGCCGAGGTGACGGCGGCGCTGGCAGGTCCCTTCGCCGCCGGCGATCTCGGCGGCCTCAAGCGTCGCACGCGCTGCATGATGGGCCGCTGCCAGGGCTTCTATTGTGGCGCCGAGGTCACCCGACTGCTTGAGCAAGCAGGGCTCGCGGAGGAAACCATCGCATCATGAGCGCACTGAAGTCTTCCTCCGCCGAAGTCGTTATCGTCGGTGGCGGTCCCGCCGGCCTTTCCTGCGCCCGTAGCCTGAAAGCAGCCGGCGTGAAGGACATCGTCATTCTGGAACGCGAGGCGGAAGCCGGCGGCATTCCGCGCCATTGCGGCCATAGCGGCTATGGCCTGCGCGAATTCACCCGGCTGATGCAGGGGCCGGATTACGCCCGCCGCCTGGTCGATGAAGTAGACGGCCTCGACCTTCGCCTCAAGACAACCGTGCTTGGCCTGCGACCCGGTGGCGAGCTGCTGGTGACCGGCCCAAATGGGCCGCAGAGCCTCACCGGCAACAAGGTGCTGCTGGCGATGGGTGCCCGCGAAACGCCGCGCAGCGCCCGGCTGCTGACCGGCACACGGCCGCAAGGGGTGATGAATACCGGCATGCTGCAGCAGATGATCTATCTGCAGGGGCGCAAGCCGTTCCGCAATCCCGTCGTCATCGGCAGTGAGCTGGTTTCCTTCTCGACCCTGCTGACCCTGCGCCATATCGGCGTCAAACCGGCCGCCATGATCGAGAGCAATGACCGCATCACGGCGCGGTGGCCGGGCGACCTCCTCGCCAGGCATCTCTTCGGCGTGCCGGTCATGCTGAACACGAAGCTGGTGCGCATCCTCGGCATCGAGCGGGTCGAGGGGATCGAGATCGAGCGCAATGGCGCGATCGAACGTATCGACTGCGATGGCGTCATCCTGACCGGCCGCTTCCGCCCCGAGACAGCACTCGTCGTCCCCAGCGCGCTCGCGGTCGATGCCGGCTCGCACGGCCCCTGCATCGACCAGAACATGCGCTGCAGCGATGCCAGCTATTTCGCCGCCGGCAACCTGCTGCGCGGCATCGAGACCGCCGGCCAATGCTTCCGCGAAGGTGCCGCCGTCGCCGGGCATATCCTCGCCGCTTTGCGCACGCCGACACTGGCGCCGCAACGCCTCATTCCCGTCAGCGCGGCGGGACCTTTGGCCTATGTCTATCCGCAATGCATCGACCCGGCTTTGGACACCGACCGGCCGCTGCTCTTCAAGGCGCGTGTCATGCACGCCGTGCGGGGCCGCTTGAGCGTCAGTGTCGATGGTCAGACCGTCTGGTCGCGTTCTATAGATGCTTTGCCCGAGCGCAGGATCGGCTGGCATCTGCCTGCTACCAGCCTCGGCAAGGCGGAACGGATCGATGTGACCATCGCCGGCGACTGACGAAAACGTAGAAGAAACTGATTAGAGTGAATGATGCAGTGGTTATTTAACGGAGAATATCTCGACGTCGCAGCGGGGCGCTTCAAGCGCGGCGCCATCGCCATCGACGGCAAGACGATCACCCGGCTCGACAGCGCGCCGAAGCCGAGCAATGAAGATACTGTCATCGATCTCAAGGGCGGCTGGATCCTGCCCGGCCTAATCGACTGCCATGTGCATCTGACCCAGCCGACCGAAAGCTGCGACTATCTGGGACACGCCAAGCGATCCGATGCCGAGGTGGCGCTCTACACCGCCAAGGCGGCCGAGCGCACGCTGCTCTGTGGCATCACCACGATCCGCGAGGTCGGTGGCTGGAACTATGTCGAGATCGCCATGCGCGACGCCATCAATCGCGGCGAACATATCGGCCCGCGCATGCTGGTCGCCGGGCGTATCCTCTCCATCACCACCGGCGGCATGGATCTCTATCCCGGCATGTATGAAATCGCCGATGGGCCGCAGGCGGTGAAGGCCGCCGCCCGCAAGCAGCTCGCCCAGGGTGCCGACCTCATCAAGGTGATGGCGACCGGCGCGGTGCTGTCGCCGGAAAGCGAAGATCCGCGTTCGATCCAATACTCGCTCGAGGAACTGAAAGCCGCCGTCGAGATCGCCGAGGACAATTACAAGCATGTCGCCGCCCATGCCCATGCTTGCCGCGGCATCGCCAATGCCGTGGCCGCCGGCTGCAGCAGCATCGAGCACGGTACCTATGCCGACGATGCCGTCTTGCGTGAGATGGCGGCCAAGGGCGTCTTCCTGGTGCCGACCCAGTGCACGCTCGATGCCATGCTGAACAGCAAGGAAGCCATGGCGACCATGCCGCCGCATCAGGTCGACCGCATGATCGAGAGCGGCAAGACCTCGGCCGAGGCGATCCGCCGCGCCTATGAGCTCGGCGTTCCCATCGCCATGGGCACCGATGCGGGGACACCCGGCAATCATCATGGCGAGAACTGGCAAGAGCTGATCGTCATGGTGCGCGATTGTGGCCTCAGCCCGATCGACAGCATCCGCGCCGCCACCATAAATGCCGCCCAGCTGATCCGCCGCGCCGATACCCTGGGCGAGATCAAGGAAGGTGCCACGGCGGATATCGTCGCCTATCGCGCCAATCCGCTCGACGATATCAAGACGGTGGCGGATGTTGCCTTCGTGATGAAGGACGGGCAGGTTTACAAGGACCGTTTCAACATCTAGCTGCGGGAACCAGGTGCAACATGGCGGGAAAATCTGTCATTGCCATCGACCAGGGCACGACCGGCACCAAGGTGCACCGGCTCGGCACCGATGGCGCCTTCGAAATCCTCGGCGGCTTCGAGCCCCGACAGATATTCCCGCAATCTGGCTGGGTCGAACATGATCCCGCCG
>DATMUQ010000031.1:0-4592 GCA_035563795.1 Terriglobales bacterium
ATCGGGGCGGGCGGCATGCGACCGTGCCGAGAGCACCAGGGCAGCCAGGCCGGCGAGGCTGCCGGTCAGCACGAAGGCCAGCGTCGTCACCCGCTTGATGTTGATGCCGGAATAGAGGGCGGCGGTTGGATTGCCGCCGGCGGCATAGATGCGGCGGCCGAAGATGTTGTAATGCAGCAGCAGGATGCCGAAGATCATCGCGGCGATGGTCCAGGCGATGGGTGCCGGGATGCCGAGCAGTGAGCCTTCGCCGAACACGGCAAAGTAAGTATCGTCGGTGATAATCACCGGCTTGGTATCGGTCACCAGCAAGGCGAGGCCGCGCGCCGCACTCAGCGATCCCAATGTCACCAGGAAAGAGGGAATGGCAAGGCGCGTGGTGACGATGCCGTTGATCAGGCCGACAATGGCACCGGTGCCGATGCCGGCGATGGCACCCACCAGCCAGTGATTGCCGATATGCGCCATGGCCAGGGCCGCTGCCATGCCCGACAAAGCCAGCGTCGAAGCGACCGAGAGGTCGATCTGTCGGGCGATGATGATGAAGGTCATGCCGACCGCCATGATCGAGACCAAGGTGGTCTGACGGCCGATATTGAGGAAGTTATTGAGCGACAGGAAGAACGGCGAGGCGAGACTGAACACCACCAGCAGGATAGCGAAGGCGATATAGAGCATATAGGGCCGTTCGCCGCGTAACAATGTGCGGGCGATCTTGCGCCACCGTTCTTCCTGTGGTGCTGCGATCATGGTCGGCGATGACATGGTTGGGGAAGCGTTTGGATCTGTCATGCCGTCTGCTCGTACTGGGTCTGGGAAACTTGGATGAAGTGATGAAGCTGCTCGGCATCGCCGAGTTCGCTGCGCTCAAAGGTCTTGAAGATCGTGCCGTCGACGACGACGGAGATGCGGTCGCAGAGCAGCAACAGCTCGGGCAAGTCGGAAGAGACGACCAGGACGCCAGTGCCCTCCTTGGCTGCGTCGCGCACCAGGCGATAGATCTCCTCGCGGGCACCGACATCGACGCCGACCGTCGGCTCATCCAGCAGCAGGATGCGCGGGCGCGGATTGTTCCACTTGGCGAAGACCACCTTCTGCTGGTTGCCGCCGGAGAGGTTCTTGGTGGGTGTCGCGGGGCCAGGTGCCTTGACGGCGAGGCGGCGGATGGCAGTCGCGGCCTGCTCAACGGTATCGCCTTGCTGCATCCAGCCCCAGCGCGAGAAATAGGGCAGGCGGGGCAAAGTGAGATTGCGCTCGATCGAATGCTCGAGGATCAGTCCCTGGACATGCCGGTCCTCGGGCACCAGAGCCACGCCGCGATCGATCGCCGCGGCCGGATTGCGCAATTGGGTCGGTTTGCCATCGATGGTGATGGTCCCGGCGCGGGCCGGACGCAGCCCGAAGATGGTTTCCAGGATCTCGGTGCGGCCGCTGCCGATGAGACCGGCGAGGCCGTGGATTTCGCCTTTATGGAGGACGAGATCGAGCTGCCGCAGGCGGTCGTTTGATATCTGTGACAGCGACAACACGGTCTCGCCTGCTATATGCGCGCGTGATGTAGTTGGAGATGTTGCGGGCAAGGACGGCGTTCCCGGTGTTTCCGTTTCTTCCAGCCGGCGCGCCTGTGCTGCCGCATGATGCGGGCCGACAATCGCCGCGACCAGCTGGCGCATATCGGTCTCGGCGGTGGCGAAGGTGCCGACATTGCTGCCATCGCGGAAGACGGTGACGCGCTGCGACACGCGGAAGACTTCGTTCAAGCGATGCGTCACATAGATCACGCCGACACCGCGGCTGGTCACGGTGCGGATGGCGTCGAACAGGATCTGCTCTTCATCGCCGGTCAGCGCGGAAGTCGGCTCATCGAGGATCAGCAGCCGTACATCGCCCATCAGCGCCTTGCAGATCTCCGTCATCTGTCGATAGGCGAAGGGCAGGCTGCTGACCGATGCCCGCGGATCGAGCGGAATGCCGAGCTGCTTGAGGAAAGCCTCGACCTCGGCCATCAATTGCCGCTTCTTCAGGAAGCCAAGGCGATTGCGCGGTTCGCGGCCGAGCATCAGATTGGCGCCGACCGACAGTGATTCCACCAGGCTCAGGTCCTGATAGACGACGGCGATGCCGGCTTGCCGGGATTTCGCCGGCGTGTCGAAGGCGACCTGCCGTCCGGCGATCTCGATCGATCCGCTGTCGAGGTGATGCACACCGCTGAGGATTTTGATCAGGGTGGATTTGCCGGCGCCATTCTCACCCAGTAGCGCATGCACCTCGCCCGGCAGCACTTCCAGATTGACGCCGCGCAGCGCCCGCACACCACCAAAATTCTTGGTGATGCCCGTGACCCGGACAAGCGGCGCCTGTGCCGCCGCCATGGCTGCTGATGGACCGGCCTCGCTCATGGCGCCTGCCTGTGCCTCCCCATTTGGTCGCTCATCGTTGAGACATCGCCGCGACGAAGCGATGTTAACTATTTTACTTTTTTTGTGATTTTTTCATCAAACGGGAGGGGAGTCAATGAAGCCGCAGCGGCCGGCAGTCGCGCTGCGATCAAGCTTCCGCGATAGGGGTTTCGCCGTGCTCGGTGATGATCGCCTTGAAGGCATCCATGGAGGCGAAGAAGGCACGCTGCAGCTTGCCGATCTTGCTGCTGTCGACGATGAGATAGCTCTCGCGGGCGAGCGTCATGACCCTCTGCTTGATCTGCGCTTCATGGAAATGGGCACAGGTGGCGCCGCGCTCGGCATCGACGCCGGCCGCCGTCAGGAAGGCCACGTTGATGCCGAAAGTGGCCAGCATGTCGAGATTCTGGTCGCCGGAAAACGAAGCGGAAGCCGGGTGATAGAGCCCGCCCAGCATCACCAGGGTCACATTGGGCTTGCGGGTCAGCCGCTCGGCGACATTGAGCGCGTAGCAGATCGCCGTCACCGGATAGCTCTCGGGGATGAGATCGATCAGATGGGTGAGGGTGGTGCCGCAATCGATGAAAATGGTCTCGTCTGGCCGGATATGGCTGGCGGCATGGGTACAGGCATCGCGCTTGGCGGCGGCATGGCTGTCGGCGGCGGTCGCCAGTTCATAGGGCGTGTTGCCCTCGATATGGGTCGGCGACATGATATGGCCGCCGAGATAGGCGAACTGGTCGGGATGGTCGGCGATATCGCGACGCACTGTCATTTCGGAGACGCCCAGCAGCTCCGCCGCCTGCCGCAGATGCATGACCCGGCGTTCCGCCAGCGCGCTGACGAGAGTGATGACACGCTTTGCCTTGCGGACAGTCATGGTTATTTCACCCTTCCGACACCTGGGTGGACATTTTGTAACATATTTAACAATTTTTGTTAAAGCCGAATTTTTGGGTTGGTAGTCCAGGCCCTGTGCCGCGGCTTTCCGTTCCCTGCTCGCCAAGTCGTTCGTGGCGATACGGGGTGCTGCCCTCCTGGATGCGGGTGAACACACTGCTGGGGGCGAAGCTGAAGGGGATGGAGAGCAGCGAAGGGCGGTGGTACGCGTGAAAAGGAGGCGAGCCCGGTGCCGGAACGGTCGGCTAAATGAAAGAGGAGGGCGAATCTCCTGCTTCTTCGCGATCACGCTGGAAGTCCCGTTGATGCGCTGCGTAGTATCGGCAGATGGAAACCAAGCAATTCGTGTATTTCGTTCTGGCCTGCCAGCATCGCAATCATGCCGAAGCCGCGGCATATCTTGGAATTTCCCCCTCGGCGCTCAGTGAAAGCATCTCCTCGCTGGAAAAAACCTTTAAGCTTAAGTTGTTCCGCCGCGGATCTTTCGGGCTCTACCCGACGGATGGCGCGCGGTGGCTGCATCAAACTGTCGAACCGTTCCTGCGACGCCTGGAAATGGCCGAACGGCTCGTTGGGGACCGAAAATTAGCCGACATATCGACGCTGATTGTTGCGTCACCCCTGCGATATCTCATGGGACATATCTCGCGATCATGTTCCCTTGCCGCACGCAGCCTCGCGGCGGCATTCCCTGGCGTTGACACGGAGATTCGCTTCTCCGCACCCCAGGCTGCGGATGCTGACGAACGCGCGGCTGCCATCATTGGCCGCATCGAGCTTGACCATAGGCCGGGAGCTTCGGGCAAGTCGTCCACGACTGTTTTCCAGGACAGATGGGTCTGCATCACGCAACCCCAGGGCACCGACGGCCCGCAACGCGCGATGACGTTGTCGCTCCTGCGCGCCGGGCCAATCTATGTTCCGCCCATGCCGGGCCGGATGTTTGAACAAGCCACGGATTATTGCCTGAAGCATGGATTTCCCGAGCCTGCCGTTTTCGATGACGATGTGAGGACCTTCCCGCGTCTCCTGCAGATGAACAGCAGGTTCTGCCTGCTGGCGCCTGAAAGTCTGGTCGGGGAGAGTCAGATCAGGTTGAGCTTTGAACATAGAGACCTGCCTTTTCCGCTGCACACACGGCTGACCGCAACGATTGTCGAAGACCATCCCGCTGCGCGCCAATATGTGAAACTCCTCAAGCAGGCGCTGCAGACCAAGACGACACTCTCGTATCAGCCGCACATGACCTTGCGGCAGGTCAAGCATTTCCTCACCCTCTGTGCCGATCTCAAC
>DATMUQ010000032.1:0-3425 GCA_035563795.1 Terriglobales bacterium
CTCGCGCTCTCGAGCCCTTCTTCACCACCAAGCCGGTCGGGAAAGGAACCGGCCTTGGCCTCAGCATGGTGCATGGCTTTGCCAAGCAATCGGGCGGCGCCGTCACCGTTTACAGCGAGGTCGATCATGGTACGAAGGTCAGCCTCTATCTGCCGCGCGCGACGCCAGCTGAACGGGTCGTCAGCGAACCGGCTCCCGCGGCTTTCGTCGCCGGCACCGGCGAGACGATCCTGGTGGTGGAAGACAATCCCGCCGTCCTCAGCCTGGTCGAGCGCCAGCTCGTCGAGCTTGGCTACCGGGTGATCACGGCGACGGATGGACCGAGCGCGCTTGCGATCCTGCTTGCCGATTCGCAGATCGACCTCCTCTTCACCGATGTAGTGATGCCAGGGGGCATGTCAGGTACCGATCTGGCGCGTGAGGCACGGCACCATCGACCCGAGTTGCGTGTTCTCTATTCCTCCGGTTTTCCCCGCGATGCCGGGCGGCAATTCGATGGCAAGGTCACCGACATGTTGCTCAGCAAGCCCTACCGGCGGGTCGATCTCGCCCATAAGATCCGGGAGGTCCTCAATGCCTGACGACGCGAACCGTGCGCCTTACCTGGCGATCATCGATGACGAGGCTGCCTTCTGCCGGCTGGTCGAGCGTATCGCCAAGGATTGCGGCTACAAAGTCTTCGCTACCACCGACCCGATGGATTTTCGTCAGAAGATCGCCGGCATCGATCCTGCCCTAATCATTCTCGACCTGCAGATTCCCGGCATGGACGGGATCGAGCTGCTACGCGAATTGTCCGGCCTCGAATTATCGGGGCATGTGCTGCTGATCAGCGGCAGCGATACCAAGGTGATGGAATCCGCCATGTTCCTCGGCCAGGCCCGGGGCATGCGGATGGAAGGCTTCCTGCAAAAGCCGCTGCGCGCCGAAGAATTGCGCAAGATACTGGATCGCCGCCATCCCACGATCATGTCGCCGTCCAAGGAAGATCTGCTGCAGGCGATCGAGCAGAATGGTCTTGCTCTGCACTATCAGGCCAAGCTCGATCTCCGCAACGACCAGATCGTCGGCGTCGAGGCGCTGGCACGCTGGCGCCATCCGACACTGGGTTCCGTTCCGCCCACCACCTTCATTCCCCTGGCGGAGCGCACCGAGATCATCACCCCCCTCACCCGCTGGGTCATCGCCGAAGCGATCGCCCAGGCCGGCGACTGGCGGGCACAGGGTCTCGACATGTCGACCTCGATCAATCTCTCCGCAGCAGCGACCTATGGCTATGACCTGCCGGACTGGATCGAGACCATTTGCCAGCGGGCCAAGCTGCCGACCGACAAAGTCACCTTCGAGCTGACCGAAACGGCCGCCATGCAGGATAGCGTCCGCCTGCTTGATGTCCTGACCCGGTTGCGCCTCAAAGGCTTCCACCTGTCGATCGATGATTTCGGCATCGGCTATTCGTCGCTGGTCCAGTTGCAGAAACTGCCCTTCTCAGAACTCAAGATCGACATCCACTTCATCCAGACGCTGCTGACGGCGGAAAGCAGCAATATCATCGTCGACACCATCATCGGCATGGCCCGCAATCTGAAGCTGAAGACGGTGGCGGAAGGTGTCGAAAGCCCCAAGGTACTGGCGGCCCTGAAGCAGAAGGGCTGCGACTATGCCCAGGGCTTCTACATGGCGCATCCCCTCAGCTCGACCGACTTCCTGGACATGTTGCCGTCCTTCAAACTGCCCGTCTGATGCTTTTCGCCTAGAATTGTTGAATAAAACGCAATCTGCACCTGACAAGAATCGCGGATTCGTCTATACTCCTCCCCATGAGACTCGCCTTCGTTGAAGGCTCCCGTTGCGCTACGCGTTATCCCGTTTGTTTGGTCAGGCACGATGTGCCGCTTCCCGTCGGTTCTAACCGCGCCGGTGATCCTGGCGACCGACCGGAAACGGCCTTATCCCGTGCAGAATCGGAAGAGGAATTGCGTGTTGACACCGCCGAAGTCCGATGAAGAGCTGCTTGTCCCCATCCTCAGCCGTCTCTCCGAGATCATCGAGGAGCTGGTGGGTGACATGCGGCTGATCCAGAAACGCCTCGCCAAGCTCGAGCGGCAATACGGCGCCGCTGGCAACGAATAGCGTCGGCCCATGCTTCTGCCGCGCCGCGCTGCCTGCCGGCATCGCCATCTGGCCCAGCTCGCGGGCGCATTTCTGTTCGCCTGCGTGGCAGCACTGATCTTTTCCCGGGAACTGAAAGCCGATCCCCAGGTTACCGATGGCGACATGGCCGCCCAGCTGCTCGGCAAGCATGCGCTCACCTTGCAATGGCTGGGAACCGCAGCTCTGAAAGATGCCGGCCATGCTGAGGTCAAGAAAAGCAGTGACGGGAGCTGGCATCTGAGCGGGCGCCAGGAGACCAAGGAAGGTCATGTCAGCCTGGACGGCGTCGTCACCGCGATCGATGCGCATACCTTCGCCTTTACCGGCGAGATCATCACCAATGTCACTTTCATCAATGCCGGCAAGGATTGTCGCCGCTCGGGCGATTTCACCTTCGCCCAGACCGGCAAGCGGCGATACTGGCGCTTGCAGCAGATGGACAATCCCTGCGACCAGGCAACCGACTACGTCGATATCTACCTGCGCTAAGCCCCCTCCCCCTTGTAACCGGAGCCGTTGATGTCAGAAGAAGCCAGCCACCTGATCGAGCGGCTCAACCTGCTGCCGCATCCCGAAGGCGGCTATTTCCGCGAGACCTATCGGGCGGCCTTGCAGCTGAGCGCGCCGTCCTTGGCGCCGCATTTCGCCGGTGCGCGGGCGGCATCGACGGCGATCTATTACCTGCTGGCGGCCGGTGACAAGTCGCGCTTGCATCGCATCCGTTCGGATGAGGTCTGGCACTTCTATCAGGGCGATCCCTTGCAGGTGATCGAATTGACCCCGGCCGGCGCAGTTACCGTCACCTTGCTCGGCAGCGACATCACCGCCGGCCAGGTGCCCCAGCATGTGGTACCGGCCGGCAACTGGTTCGGTGCCTGCCCGGCCCCCGGCAGCGCCTATAGCCTGGTCGGCTGCACCGTGGCGCCCGGTTTCGATTTCGCCGATCTTGAGATGGCCGAGCGCGACGCCTTGCTCGCCGCGTATCCGGGTGCACATGACTGGATCATGCGGCTGACCTGATTGCCGCCGCCGTCAGCTCACCAGTTTCAACTTCCGCTCTCCCCAGGCACGTCATTTCCCGTCAGGCTCGACCAGCGCGCGCGGCTCAGGCGATAGAGCACATGCCGGCGCAGCGGATCGCCTGCCGGCAAAACCGGGTGATCGAAATCCTCGGCCCGGTAATGCTGCATGCCAAGACGCTGCATGACGCGCCAGGAACGCTGGTTGATGGCGGCGGTAAAGGAGACGATCTCCGTGAGGCCCAGTTCGTC
>DATMUQ010000033.1:0-9216 GCA_035563795.1 Terriglobales bacterium
GCGTGCCGCGGCGTTCGCCGGCAACTTCCAGCAGCTGGTCATTCTGCGCGGTCTCATGGGCCTCACTTTGGCCGGGCTGCCGGCCGTCGCCATGGCCTATCTCAGCGAGGAGATCGACCCGCAATCGCTCGGCCGCTCCATGGGCCTCTATATCGCCGGCAACGGCCTCGGCGGGTTGTGCGGACGGCTGCTGCTAGCCGTGCTCACCGACTGGACGTCGTGGCGCATCGCGGTGACCATCCTCGGCGCCCTCGGCCTGCTCGCAGCCATTGAATTTGCCCGCAGCCTGCCACCGTCAAAGCACTTCCGCCCGATCGAACTCAGCCTGCGCGAAATGTGGGCCGATACGCGTGGCCTGTTCAGCGATGCCGGCTTGCCTTGGCTGTTCCTCACCGGCTTCCTGCTGATGGGCTGCTTCGTCAGCGTCTATAACTATCTCGGCTATCGGCTGGCCGAAGCGCCGTTCGATCTCAGCCCCAGCCAGATCGGCCTCGTCTTCACGCTCTATCTCGTCGGCATGGTGGGTTCTGCCTGGGGTGGCAAGCTCGCCGACAAGATCGGCCGCCGCAATGTGCTGTGGATGATGGTGGCGGTGATGGCGATCGGCCTGTTGCTTACGCTGGCGCCGTCGCTGATCGTCATCGTGCTCGGCGTCGCCTGCCTGACCTTCGGCTTCTTCGGCGGCCACTCGGTCGCCAGCAGCTGGATCGGCCGCCGCGCCTTGAAGGCACGGGCACTCGCTTCGGCGGTCTATCTCTGCAGCTATTATCTCGGCTCCAGCGGCCTTGGCTCGACCTCGGGCCTGATGTGGGGCTTCGACGGCTGGAACGGTGTCGTGGCCTTGCTGGCAGTGGTCATGCTGGTGCTGACCGGCGTCTCGCTGCGGCTGCGCAAGCTCGCACCCTTGCCGGCCAATATCGGCAAGCCCTGATCGATATCGACGGATCGCGTCTTAGGCCGGTTTGTCGCACCCCTGTACCGCGCGTTCGACGCGGTGCCAGTTGTCACGCATGGTATCGGGATAAACGCCGCTGACCTCGTGATTGGGCCAGTACAGCTCGCCGTTATAGAACTTCACCACCGAGCCCTTATAGACATCGGGCTGGACGGTCAGGAAGGCGAGGACGCCGCCGCGGGGCGCGTTGATGGTGATCTCCGCCTCATTGCGGTAGAAATCCACCCGGGGATGCGGATCGCGCAGCTCGGTGGCGAGACCGCTGGAAATGCATTGTGCCGCCGGCTCGACGGCGGCCCCCACTTTCATCGTCAGCGTCGGCTCCGCGACCCTGGCCTCCGGCATGCAAGCACCCAGGGCCAGGCCGGCAACAATCGTCAGCGCCAGTGAACGTGAGACCGCTGACCGCGAAACCAGCGGACGGCGAATCGGGCGGCCGGAAAGCGGTGTTTTTTGCCGGGTCATGGATAGCTCCTCAATATTGCTGAGGGAGATGCAACTGCCGTGCCGCCGCCGATGCAGCCACGCACCAGTTAACCTTGATCCGGCTTGCCGGACCAGCAACCCGCCTGATTGGGGCCCGGAAACGCAGAAGGCCCCGGCATATGATGCCGAGGCCTTCGCAAAACTGGCTCCGGAGGAGGGATTCGAACCCCCGGCCAAGCGGTTAACAGCCGCTTGCTCTACCACTGAGCTACTCCGGATCAGGGCTTCGCACCGCGACCCGAGCAAACCCCGCTATGAAGCGAGAAGCTCGGCGGGGCGCCGCCTGACGGACGCGCTTATAGCAAACAGTTTCGCAGGCTGCAAACAACTTTAACGACGAAATTATGACCAGTGCTCTGGCCGCCACAAGTTTTGCTAACGGGTTGACAGGTCAGCACTTATTCACGATCTTCCGGGACAAATCCGTGAATTTTCGTCGATCGGTACCCCATGAAAGCCATCATTCTCAGCGCCGGCCAGGGCTCGCGCCTGCTGCCACTCACTGAAGGGCGCCCGAAATGCCTGCTCCCGCTCGGCGAGAAGACACTCATCGAATGGCAGATCTGGGCCCTGACCCAAGGCGGCGTCGACGATATCGCCGTGGTGGTCGGCTATCACGCGCCTGACGTCACTGCGGTGCTGAAGAAGCTCGAAGGGCCGAAACTCAAGATTCGCACGGTTTTCAACCCGTTCTACAAGCTGGCTGACAACCTGGCGAGCTGCTGGCTGGCGCGTCACGAGATGGACCAGGACTTCGTCATTCTCAATGGCGACACGGTGATCGAGCCGGCGATCTTCAAGCAATTGCTAGCGAGCCCGGCCGCCCCGATCACCGTCACCATCGACAAGAAGGACAGCTACGACTCCGATGACATGAAGGTGCATCTCAAGGGGACGCGCCTGCTCGATATCGGCAAGACGCTGGCACCCGATCGCACCAACGGCGAATCGATCGGCATGCTGCTGTTCCGCGGGCAGGGGCCGAAATTCTTCACCGATACGCTCGAGCGCATCATGCACACGCCCGAAGGGCTGAAATGGTGGTATCTGCGGGCGATCGGCCAGATCGCCGAGCACCACCAGGTCGAGACCTGCAGTATCGAAGGCCTGAACTGGGGCGAGGTCGACTTCCCGGCCGATCTCGAAAGCGTTGCTGCGATGGTGGCCGATTGGTGAAGTCGGTCGTCTGAAGCAACCGGTCGTCCGAGCCGGATAGCGCTAAAGCGCGGCCGGCTCAGGCGCCTGCTTCGCCTTCACGCTGCTGCAGGATGCTGGTGACCAGGGCGTAATCCGCCGGCTTGTCGACATCGATCGCTGCCTCGGCAAAAGGCATTTCCACCACGCCGATTTTCACCCCGGTCTTGCGCGAGAGATGCCGCACGGCGGCATCGAGGTTGAGCCAGCCGCAGCCGAAGCGCAGCAGGGCAAAAGGACCGACCGCGAGAATGAGACGCCAGGGTTTCTTGCGGAAGCGTTCCATGCGCCGCCAGAACGCGGCGAGGCGGGTGGCTGCTGGACGACGCGCCAGGAACAGGTTGCAGCCGCTATAGCTCTTGCGCCCCAGCTTGTAGCCCGTGCGGATGGCATCGGGATAGGCGGCCCGAATCATTTCGACTTCCGCTAGTGCCACGACGAAGTCCCGTTCCTCTGTCTCCTCGGCGGCCACCTGCAGGAAATGGTGAATCATCTCCGCTGTCAGCAGCGGATGATCTGCCGTGGTAACCAGCAAGGGCCGCTCAAGGCCGATCTCGCTGAGGGCGCTGGCGACGCTGGCTGCGGGGCTGGCCGCCGGCGGCACAATGGTCAGCCGGCCGCTCTGCAACGCCGCGGCAAGCTCGCCAATGCCCGTAAGAAGCTCCGCGCCGTCAATGCAGACATAGATCTTGTCGATCGCCGGGCAGGCACTAAGGCAGCGCCACAGCCGCACCAGCATCGGCACGCCATTGATCGGCGCCATGGCCTTGTGGCTGACACCGGTGAGGCTGGCGATGGTGTCGTTGCCGCCGCGATTGCCGGCGAGGACAAGCGCATTGGCAAGCTGCGCCGATGGGACGTAAGGCTCTGTCATCTGAAATATGGCTGTATCAGGCGTCGTCAGACGAGGGATTTTTCATAGACGCGGTAGGTCTTATAGGCCTGGCCGCCAATTCCCTCGCAGACCCGCCGCATCGGCATGTTGTCTTCGAGAATCCACGACAATTCGACCCGTTCCAGGCCGCGTGCCAGGAAATGATCCTTGATGCCGGCGAACATCAGCGGCAGCAGGCTGGCCCCCAGCAAAGTGCCGTGATGCTTCTTGCGAATGCCCATCAAGGGCACGCGTGACGTCTTCAACTGGCCGAATTTCAGGCGCCAGATCAGCTTCAGCCAGCCGAACGGCAGGAGCGAGCCGTTGAGATCGGCAACCGCTTCCAGCAGATTCGGCACGCAGACCAGCATGCCGGCAGCCTCGCCGTCGACCTCGGCGATCGCGACCAGCTTGGGATCGATCAGCGGCTTCAGGCCCTTGGCGGCCGCTTCGATCTCTGCCTGGGTGAAGGGGATCATGCCCCAATTCTCCGACCAGGCATCATTGAAGATGTCGAGCGCCAGAGCGAGGTCGCGATGATAGTTCTTCATGTCGAGCGGGCGCACCTTGACGCGCCCATCCACCGCCATCTTCTCCAGCAGGCGGTTGGAACCGACCGCGCGATAGGCTTCCTTGTCGAGGTCGTAGGCAATGACATCCTTCGCCTTGGCGTAGAAGCAATCCTCCAGGCGATGCCCAGCATAGGGCGCGTGATAGGGCATCATCAGCATCGGCAGGCTGTTGAAGCCGTTGACCAGCAGCCCCGTCTCTTCATTGGTGGAGAAGCTGAGCGGTCCCATGATGCGCTGCATGCCGCGCTCGCGCAGCCAGTCTTCGGCGGTACGCGTCAGTGCCGCATAGACGGCGGGATCGTCGATCGCGTCGATGAAACCGAAATGGCCGGTCTGGTCGCCGTAACGCTCCTGATAGAGGCGGCAGATCTGCGCCGAAATGCGCCCGACCGGCTTGCCATCGCGCCAGGCAAGAAATAGCTGGACTTCGGCATGACTGAAGAAGGGGTTCTTCTTCGGGTCAAGCGTCTCCGCGCGCTCGAGATCGAGCGGTGCCACATAGCCCGGCTGGCCGCGATAAAGCTGCTTGGGGAGTCCGATGAAATGCTTGAGATCGGCCTTGCTAGCAACTGGCTTGACGGAAATCGTGCCGCCGATCACGGCCGCGCCGTCACTGCTGGGCATCGCCGACATCCGCCATGCGGAAGCGCCGGGGATTGCCGTCGCCACGCGTGCCATTGGAGAGTGCCGCAACCCAGGGATAGACCTGCGCTACTTCGTCGGTATAGCCGAGATTGAAGACCGTGGCGCTCTTCGGCCGCAGCTTCGACTTCTCATAGAAGGTGCCGAACAGGCGATCCCACAGGTAATTGGTGATGCCGAAATTACCCTGTTCATTGTGGAAGTGATGCGCCAGGTGATAGCGCTTGATCTCTTTCATGAACTTGGATTTCGGCTGGGTATTGAGGTGCTGCACGCAGTGGCAGAACTCATAGAAGATCGTGGTGATGAGACCGGCCGCAAAAGCCATGGCCGAACCGGCCGGACCGCCCACCAGATAGCCGATCGGCAGGGTCACGATGGCGATGGTCGGCAGCGTCGTATAAAGCGCGCCGAAGAGCACGATGAGGTTGTGCGGGTCCTGGTGATGGTCGAAGTGGATGCGCTTCCAGACCGGGGCCGTCGCCTTGAACTTGTAGAGGTATTGGCCGTGCAGCACCCAGCGATGCAGCACATACCAGACGAAGGGGTAGACGATGATGGTGAGGACCGTTGCCACCACCAGCGGCAGCAGCGCCACGTACCAGTGAGCGACGGCTGCCAGGGCGATCACCGCCAGGACGGTATAGGCATGAACCGCCGGGTAGAGGACGAAGGCCCGCACCAGATCCGGCAGCGTCATGCGCGCCAGATTGTGGGTCCTGTTCTTCCAAAAGCCAAAACTTGCCATTTCGCCTGGTCCGTCCTCATTCCTGATCGTGCCGCAATCTAAGTCAATCAAGGCCTTACAGCAAGCCGCCCGGCTGTCCCGCCTGCCGCCGCCGGGTTCCCTTTGCGCCCCGAACGCACGCCGAAGCCGGCTATCGCGCGGGTGCGACTTCTGGTCGCGCTTTCTCGATCTTGAGGATCCAGAAGGTTCGCAGACCGTGATAGAGACAGGTCAAAGCCTGCCAAGCGACGATGATATAGATCGTCTCCACACCGAAGCCGAGCGGATAACCTATTGTAAACAAGGGAAGATTAATATTCCGGCGGGAAATGAAGGTACGCACCACGGCATCGAGCTTGGCATGTGTATGCAGCCCACGGCCGAAGATGGTGGGGTAGATCTTCAAAATCAAGCGGTCGAGCACATAAAGCCCCAGCATCCAGAGCGAGGCAGTAAAGACCGGTGCATGCCAGTCGCCGCCGCTCAATCCCCAGGCCCAGGCGCAGTACCAGAAGGGCGGATGCACCAGGTCAAGACCGTGATCGAGAATGTTGCCGATCGGCGAATCCGTGAAGGTCAGCCGGGCCAACTTGCCGTCCACCGAGTCCAGCACGCTCATCGTATAAGCGCAGACAAAGCCCCAGAAGAAATAGCCGCCGGCAAAGAGCGGCACCGCGACGAAGGTCAGGATGATGCTGATGATGGTGACAACATTGGGATGGACACGGGCCCGCGCCAGTGGCGGCACCAGCATCCAGACCAAGGGCGGATAGACGTATTTGGTGAAGAAATCCGTCGAGCCCTTGTAGTTCGACCAGAAGAGGAAACGCTCGATCTTGCGGCGGTGGTCAGGGGTGGTGACGGAAAACAGATAGAACGGGGTATGCCGCCGCAGATTCCGCACGAAAGACGGGAAATCGGCCTGGGCCAGCCAGGCTATATTGTTGTTGAGTGCGCGCGCCAGCTCCGTCGCTTCTGGCTCAAGATGGGTCGCCGGGCTGAGCCGTGCCAGCACCGCCCCGTCATCGGCAACGGCAATGTCGTGCTCCTGCTTCGCCAGGAAGCCGTAGAGCCGGGCGTCGATCAAGCTGGTCGCCGTGGTGGCCAGCACAACCTCACCACCGCCCGCCGCTGCGATCCGTGCAGCAATCTCACCGCTGACGGAAACCACGCGAATGGGGCAGGAGAGGCCGCTGTCTTCCGGAACCGTGACAATCGTAACGGGCTGCCCGCCGGTATCGATCACCACTTCCGACAGCTCCAACCGCTGATGGCGCGCCGCTTTCAGATGGCGCTCGATCAAGGTCATGCCGAAGACGCGCTCCGACGACAGCGTGGCCGCATCGATCCAAAGTTTCATCGGGTTCAGTAACCTTCGAGACGTATCAACATAATGCCGCCGAGACTGGCGAAGAGCAGTGGCGGCAGCCAAGCGGCAAAGAATGGCGGAATTGCCCCGGTCTCACCGAGCGACTGCACCAGGCCATCGGTGATGAAATAGAGAAAGCCGAGACCGAAACCGATGGCAATGCCGCCGGCCAGGCTGCGGTCGCGCCGTTGCAGGCTCTGCGCCACCGGCGCTGCGAGAAGAATCATCAGCACCGATCCGATCGGCAGCGCGATACGCTTCTGTAACCAGGTCTCATAGAAATAAGCCGGCCGCACGCCGATCTGGTCGTTGTTGATGAAGCGCCAGATGCGGCGCAGCGACATCGCCTGCGGCACTTCAACCAGATTGGAAAACTCGGCCGGCGTCAGCTTGGTGGCCCAGACCTGATCGGCAACCGGCTTGGTCACCGCGCCATGCTCGACGGAAATATCGGTCTCCATGACACCACTCAGTGTCCATGCCTTGGTCTTCCGATCAAAGCTGGCCGTGCCGGCATGCAGAACCGATTGGATATTGCCTTCCTCGCTCCGTCGATAAAGCCAGAGCTGGTGCAATGGCGTGCCCTGGCGATCCACCGACATCGCCTGCACGACCGTATCGCCATCCTGGACCCAGATATTGTTGAAGTTCCCATCCGTAGTCTTGCTCTTCATATCCGGATAGAGATTGAGATTGAGGAGCCGCGCCACACTGGACGGAACGATCTGATCCGCCATGATGAAATTCAACGCGCCGACCAGGCCGACTGCCGGCAGGAACGAGACCAGCACGAGGTAGTAGGGCGCGCCGGCCGCCTTGAAGGCCAGGATCTCGTTATTGCGCTCGAGCTTGCCGAGACTGAGCAGCGTTCCCAGCAGCACGCAAAAGGGAATGAGAAAGGTGGAGATCTCCGGCACCCGGAGAAGCGAATAGATCAGCAGTTGCTGGAAGCCGCCGCCGGCACTGCGCAGAATATCATCGGCATTGTTGAGCAGGTCAAAGAGCTGTAGCAGCGCCGTGAAGCTGATCCAGAGAATGGAAAAGTGCCAGAAGAAGGTCTTCAGCACATAGCGAATGAAAGTGGTGACCATCTGCTACTTCGCCCCCAGCCCCACCAGACGTCGACCTTGCTTGGCGAGCATGGCAAAACCATCGCCGACAGCTTCGAAGAACTGGGCAAGCGGATCCTGGCCCACGCGGCGGTTGGCGGCATGGAAGAGCCAGGCACTCGGAAAGGCGAACAGCATGAAGGGCAACCAGAGTGCAACAAAGGAGGAAAGCTTACCGTGCTGCACCAGGTTGTCGCCGAACTCCAGCACCTGGAAATAGGTGATGAGGAAGATGATGCCGGCCAACAGGCGGATATTGCGCGGTGAGCGTCTGGAGGACAGGCCGAGCGGCAGCGCCAGGAAGGGCAGGAACAGCACCGATAGCGATCGGACGATGCGGTAGTTGATTTCCGCCAGCAGTTCGGTCGGCAACACATCGGTACTCTTATGCGAGTGATAGCTCTTCAGCAGCTCGATGAAGGTCATCTCCGACTCTTTGTCGCCACGCTGGCGGAACGGCGTCGGGGAAACTGCCTCCAGCGGCAGATCGGACTGGTCGAATTTGATCGAGCGCGATGTCGAGCCGTCGTCGCTGATTTCAACCCGGTAGCCATTGGTCATTTTCAGCACGACGGAGAAATCGCGTGGATCATTGGTCAGATCGCCGCTGGGTGCGGTGATGATGGTGTGCGTGACACTTTTCGGCTGCGACGTGCTATTGGCGTCAGAATTGTCGCTATCGCCCTTGTCATCGTCCTCCTTGATGAAGATCTGCGACAGCTGATGTCCGCCGGCGGCGATATCACCGATGAGAATGGTCTTGCCGCCAAAGCCGTTGAAGAAGGCGCCGCGCTCGATCGCCGAATTCCAGGAGGTTTCCGTGATGAGATAAACGAGCGCGCGGTAAGCATAGCGGGTGTAAGGCTGCAGGAAGCCCAGCAGGATGGCGCAGACCACGGTGAGAACGCAGGCCATGGAAGCGATCGGCAGCAGGATGCGTCCCAGCGACATACCGGTGGCGCGCAAGGCATCAAGCTCGCTGTCGCTCGACAGGCGCAAGCTGGCATAGAGGATGCCAACGAAGAATGCCGCCGGAATCGCCACCGCCAGATAATGCGGAACGAGATAGCCGAGCATCTTCATGATCAGCGAAAACGGGCCGCCGCGATTCGCAAAAAGATCGAGCAACCGAATCAAGCGTTCCATCAGCAAGCCCGACATGGCGATCGCGATGGACGCGATCAACGGCCAGGAAACTCGCTTCAGGATATAGATATCGACCAGACGCATCTCGTCCTCGCTTCAGCGTCGCGCCGACGGCCAGACCGCCCGCAGTTGGTCGCGCACG
>DATMUQ010000034.1:0-9554 GCA_035563795.1 Terriglobales bacterium
CCTCCTGCAGCGCCGAGCGTCCAGCCGGCAGGCTTTCACCCTTGCGGCTGAACTGCATCTGGCCGCCGGGGCGCTTGAAGAACATGACGAGCTGGCTGGCGACGGTCTTCGCCACATCCTGCCCGAGATCCTCCTCGACCAGCGCCAGGGCCAAGTCGAGCCCGGCGGTCACGCCGGCAGCCGTGCGCAACTTGCCGTCCCGCACATGAATTGCGTCCCGGGCAACTGTCACCTTGGGGTAGGCCCTGGCCAGGCGATCGGCCACCGCCCAATGGGTGGTGACGTGCTTGCCTTCCAGCAGGCCGGCCGCGGCCAGGAAAAAGGTTCCGGTACAGACCGAGCCGAAACGGCGGCTCTGGGCGGCATTCTTCTGCAGCCAGGCGATGAGAGCCGGATCGGGATTCATCTCGGCGGCATTCGGGCAGCCGGCGACCAGGAGGGTGTCGATTTTTTCGCTGGCCGGATCGGTGATGACGCGATCCGGCAACAACCGCGTCCCGGAGGAACTTGTTAGGGGGCCAGGGCCGGTGGCGACGATCTCGAGCCGATAGGCCTCCTTGCGCGTCTGCACATTGGCCTCGGCGAAGACATCCAGTGGCCCCGATACATCCAGCAGCTGGACACCAGGCATGGCAAGAATCGCGACCGTTCTCATTAGCGTCCGCGCCCCGCGATGAACATGGCCTTTGCTGACGCATAATGGCCGAATCCGGCGCCAAGCGTCAATTGAAGTCGGGCTCGGGCGGGCCTATCTTGGCTCAACGCCGGGGGGCTCGCCACGACTGCCAGATAGGTGTGTTTGCGCCCAAGAGTTTCGGCTCGGCATTCCGCCGGCCCGGTTTTCCCAGAATTGTCCTGCTCAAGATTATCCAACTCTGTGTCGTGCAAGCGAAGCCTGCCGGGAAACCAGATGAATCAGTGATCACGCGAAGATCAATCAGACGGATGTATGGCTGGTTCGGCCGACCTCAGACGAATATTTTTCCGCAGTCTTAATGCAACGGAGGAGAGACCATGTCGAATGAGAAGAAGCTATTCACCAATGCTACCGGCGCTCCCGTCGCCGACAATACCAATATCATGACGGCGGGCCCGCGTGGCCCGGCTCTCCTCCAGGATATCTGGCTGATTGAAAAGCTCGCTCATTTCGATCGTGAATTGATTCCCGAGCGCCGCATGCATGCCAAGGGCTGGGGCGCCTATGGCACGTTCCGCGTGACCCATGACATCAGCCGCTACACCAAGGCGAAGATCTTCGCCCGGGTCGGCAAGGAGACGCCGATGTTCGCGCGCTTCTCCAGCGTCGCCGGTGAACGCGGCGCGGCCGATGCCGAGCGTGACATCCATGGCTTCGCGGTCAAATTCTATACCGAGGAAGGCAACTGGGACATCGTCGGCAATAACACGCCGGTCTTCTTCTTTCGCGATCCGCTGCGTTTCTCCGATCTCAATCACGCGGTCAAGCGCGACCCGCGCACCGGCTTGCGCAGCGCCGACAACAATTGGGATTTCTGGACCCTGCTGCCGGAGGCGTTGCATCAGGTCACCATCGTGATGACCGATCGCGGCATCCCGAAAAGCTTCCGCCACATGCATGGCTTCGGCAGCCACACTTTCGCGATGCTCAACGACGCCAATGAACGCGTCTGGGTCAAGTTCCATTTCCGCACCCAGCAGGGCATCGTCAATCTGACCGATGAAGAAGCCGAGGCGGTGGTGGCGAAAGACCGTGAAAGCTATGGCCGCGATCTGCTGACCTCGATCGATGGCGGCGATTTCCCGCGCTGGACCTTGTTCATCCAGGTGATGACCGAAGCCCAGGCCAAGACCCATAAGCACAATCCCTTCGATCTCACCAAGGTCTGGTCGAAGAAGGAATATCCGCTGATCGAAGTCGGCGTCATGGAGCTCAACCGCTATCCGGATAACTATTACGCGGAAGTCGAGCAGGCTGCCTTCTCGCCCGCCAATATCGTTCCGGGCATCGGTTTCTCGCCGGACAAGATGCTGCAGGCCCGCTTGTTCTCTTATGGCGATGCCCAGCGTTACCGCCTCGGCATCAACTTCAATCATATCCCGGTCAATGCGCCGCAATGCCCGCATATGAGCTATCATCGCGACGGCAAGATGCGGGTGGATGGCAATCTCGGCGGCACCACGCATTATCATCCGAACAGCGCCGGGCTTTGGGCCAACCAGCCGGAATTCGCCGAGCCGCCTTTGCCGATCGAAGGCAATGCCGATCATTACGATCACCGGGTCGACGATGATCATTGGGAACAGCCGGGCAATCTCTTCCGCCTGCTGACCCCTGAGAAGAAGAAGCTGTTGTTCGAAAACACGGCACGCTCGGTCGGTGGTGCCGCGAAGCATATCCAGGAACGCCATGTCGCCAATTGCACCCGGGCCGATCCTGCCTATGGTGCTGGTGTTGCCGAGGCCTTGGCCGAGCTGGCGGAGTAAGGCTGCGAGCTTAAAGAACAAGGGCGGGATCGCATGATCCCGCCCTTTTCATTTTACGTTATGCGCGGCTGGCCGCGATGGGATCGGTCTCTCTCACGCCGCCTGGACATGGGCGAGGAAGTTCTCGACGGCCTGACGCAGATTGGTCTGTTCGTGCAGCATGGCCTCGACCGACTGGGCGACATCGCCGGCAGCGTCACCGGTGCGCTGGCTGGAACTGGCCACACCGGAAATGGTGCTGGTCACTTCCTGGGTGCCGGCCGCCGCCTGCTGCACGCTGTTGGCGATCTCGCCGGTGGCGGCACCCTGTTCCTCGACCGCCGCGGCGATCGCCGTTGAATCTTCGCTGATCTGGCCGATCGCCTGCGAGATGGTATGGATCGCCTGGGCAGCGGCGTCCGAGTTGACCTGGATCTCGGTCACCAGCGAGCCGATCTCCTGGGTCGCCTTGGCAGTCTGGCCAGCGAGGTTCTTCACCTCCTGGGCGACCACCGCGAAGCCCTTGCCGGCTTCACCCGCCCGGGCCGCTTCGATGGTGGCATTCAATGCCAGCAGGTTGGTCTGCGAGGCGATTTCCTCGATCAACTTGACGACACTGCCGATCTGCTGGGCGGAGCGCGCCAAGGCATCGAAGGTACGGGTGGTCTCTTGCGCCTGGCCCACTGCCTGGCGGGCGCCATCGGCACTGGTCGTCACGCGCTGGGTGATCTCGGCGATCGAGGCTGAGAGTTCTTCGGTAGCAGCCGCCACTGTCTGCACATTGCTGGCGGCTTCATTGGCGGCACTGGCGACGGCGGTGGCCTGGCCACTCGACTCTTGAGCCAGATGCCGCATGCTGCCGGCGGTCTGCTTCAACCGGTCGGCGGTATGGGCGATGCTGCCGAGCGAGGATTTCACCACGCCATCGAATTGCTGGCAGAGCGCCTGCAATTCATGGCCGCGGGCGGCATCCTGCTCGCTGCGGGCGGCAGCCTCGGCCTGCAGGCGCTCGGCCTCGAGGGCGCTGTTGCGAAGGCTTTCGAGGGCCACCGACAACTGACCCAGCTCGTCGGGATGACGCGGGGCCGGCACCGGTTCGGTGAAATTGCGCTGGGTCAGCTGAGCGACTGCCGCCATCAGCACCCGGCTCGGCGCCGAGAAGCGGCGCAGCACTGACATCACCGCCCAAAGCGACAGCAGCAGTGCCAGGAAGAAAGCGATGCCGGCGCTGACCATCACCTCCAATGCACCGCTGCGCAGCTCGCCGGCATGGGCCACGGCCTGGTCGAGGGCGACGAAGCCGATCGCCAGGATGGCATCGAAGGGACTGTTGCACATGGTGTTGTACGCGGTCACGTCCATGGCCGGCTTGCCGCTGCCATCCAGCTTGGCCATCAGGTCATCCATCTTGACCTGAATGTCCTTGGCGGCTGCCTGGCCGGCGGTGATCTTGTCGGTAATGGCCGCCGGCTCATCGGGACGGCTGATCAGTTCCTGCAGCAATTTGAAGCTGCTTTGATAGGCACCGACACTGGCGCGCCAAGTGGCGATGCTGTCGGGTGCCAGCGGCTTGCTGGTGATCACATTGGAGCGCAGCTGGGAACACTGATTGCCGAACTGCTCGCGGATCAGCCAGGCGAGACGGCGCACCTGCACCATCTCGGCGATGAACGGATCCTGCATGCGGATCTGGTTGCCGAGCTGGGCGGAAATCAGCGACAGCGTGGCATTGGTGTCATTGATCGCGGCGCGCCATTCATCGGGCGGGTTGGGGCTGCGCTGGCCGGCGGCCTGGGTGAACATCTGGTCGACCAAAGCGTTGCGGGTCTGCATCTCCTGCCAATGCTGGCTGAGCGAGGCCGTCAGCTGGTCCTTGTTGGGGATATCGAGATCGGCGATGCGCGTCGTTGCCGCCTGGTAGCTCTGCGCCGTGTCATCGCGCAGCTTCTTCAGCTTGTCGCTGCTGTCATCGGCCGAGATCAGGAAGGCCGTCACCTTGGCCAGCTGGCCGCGCACCGCCAGGATGGTCTTGAACAGGACGCGGTCGGTTTCGGTCGCGGCGGTGACGGTGGTCGCCGTGCGGTAGTCGTTCAATCCCTGGATGGCAATGATGCCAGTGGCGGTGAGCAAGCTCACCAGGAGCAGGATCTGCAGGACAATCAACAGGCGTGAAATCGAGGTGCGGAACATCTGGCCATCCCGAGGCTAAGGCGGCCACGATGAAAGCTGTGGCCTCTGACAGGAAAGAGACAGCCAGGATGGGTGAAAGAAGTTGAGTAAAACTTAAAAATGCTGCGTTGCACTGTCAGCGCTGGCATTCGCAAGCTGCATGCGGAATATTTTCCGCTGCCGGGAAGCCGCCGAGTGAGGAGCGGGATTCCCGGCAGCGAATGATCGACCGTGTGACCGTGGGCTGTCGCTTACGCCGCCTGGACGTGGGCGAGGAAGTTCTCCACGGCGCGGCGCAGATTGGTCTGTTCCTGCAACATGGCCTCGACCGACTGGGCAACGTCGCCGGCAGCATCGCCGGTGCGCTGGCTGGAACTGGCCACACCGGAAATGGTGCTGGTCACTTCCTGGGTGCCGGCGGCAGCCTGCTGGACGCTGTTGGCGATCTCGCCGGTGGCAGCGCCCTGTTCCTCGACCGCCGCGGCGATCGCCGTCGAATCCTCGCTGATCTGGCCAATCGCCTGCGAGATAGTATGGATCGCCTGGGCAGCGGCATCCGAGTTGACCTGGATCTCATTGACCAGGGTGCCGATCTCCTGGGTCGCCTTGGCGGTCTGGCCGGCGAGGTTCTTCACCTCCTGGGCGACCACGGCGAAGCCCTTGCCGGCTTCACCGGCCCGGGCTGCTTCAATCGTGGCGTTGAGGGCGAGCAGGTTGGTCTGCGAGGCGATCTCTTCGATCAGCTTCACGACACTGCCGATCTGCTGAGCGGAGCGTGCCAGCGCATCGAAAGTACGAGTGGTCTCCTGGGCCTGGCCGACCGCCCGACGGGCGCCATCCGCGCTCGTCGTCACCCGTTGGGTGATCTCAGCAATGGAAGCCGACAACTCTTCCGTTGCAGCCGCGACGGTCTGCACATTGCTGGCAGCTTCATTGGCGGCACTGGCGACGGTCGTGGCTTGGCCGCTGGATTCCTGAGCAAGATGCCGCATGCTGCCGGCGGTCTGCTTCAGCTGGTCGGCAGTATGGGCGATGCTGCCGAGCGAGCTCTTCACCACGCCGTCGAATTGCTGGCACAGAGCCTGAAGTTCATGGCCGCGGGCGGCATCGCGCTCGCTGCGGGCGGCAGCTTCGGCCTGCAGGCGCTCAGCTTCCAAGGCACTGTTGCGGAGACTCTCCAGCGCCACTGACAACTGGCCCAGTTCATCGGGATGACGCGGGGCGGGCACCGGTTCGGTGAAGTTGCGCTGGGTCAGCTGGGCAACCGCCGCCATGAGGACGCGGCTCGGTGCCGAGAAGCGCCGCAGCACCGACATCACCGCCCAAAGCGACAGCAGCAAAGCCAGCACCAGGCCGATCAGGGAGCTGATCACCACCGTCAAGGCGCTTGCCCGGCGGTCTTCGGCATGGGCCACCGCCTGGTCGAGGGCGACATAGCCGATATTGAGAATGGCGGTGAAGCCGTCGGAGAAGAGGGCGTTGAAATCGGCACCGGACATGGCCGGTTGGCCGCTATCGCTCAGCCCGGCAATGAGATCGTTGAGCTTTTTCTGCTCGCCGGTGGCAATGCCCTCGGCGTTCTTCACCGCATCGGTGATCGGCCCCGGCTCGTCGACCCGATTGATCACCTCGTCGATCAGCTTGAAGGCGGCCTGATAGGCGCCCATCAGCTCGTGCCACTTGCCGTTGAGATCGGGCTCGAGATGTTTGCCGCTGATGACATTGCCGCGCAGGATGGCGATCTGGGTACCGAAACGGTCGCGGATCATCCAGGCGGCGCGGCGGATCTGCACCATCTCGGCGACGAAGGCATCCTGCAGGCGGACCTGGTTGCTGACTTCGACGGAGATATTGGACAGCACGTCATTGACCGCGTTGACGCTGCTGCGCCACTCGTCCGGCAGGTTCTGATTGCGCTGTGCCAGCGGCTGCGCCAAGGCCTGATCGACAATGGAATTCTTCTGTTTCATCTCCTGCCAGCGGGCGGCGAGATCGGCGCTCAGCTTGTCGCGATCGGGGATGTCGAGATCGGCGATCTGGCCGGTGGCGTTCTGATAGGCGACATCGACCTCGGCCCGCATCTTCTGCAGCGGCGCCGTATAGTCGTCGCCGCTGATCAGCATGCTCTGGACCTTGGATTGCTGGCTGCGAATGGTGATGATGGTCTTGAAGAGGACGCGGTCGGTTTGCGTCGCATCGAGAATGCCGAGCGAGGTCCGGTAATCGGCAAAGCCGCCCCAGGCCAGGATGCCGGTCGCCGTGAGCAAGCTCACCAGCAGCAGGACTTGGAGCGCGATCAGGAGGCGCGAGATGGATGTGCGGAACATGCGGAACCCCTCGTTTCGATGTGGCGCAATCGACGGAGCGGAAAGCGACAAAAGAGGGGTGATTATGCGGGCACGGTACTGAACTAATCTTTAATGCTGCGGCGCTGTTTTAACCGGTAAAGATTGCTCCGTTTGTCATGGTCTGACGCCACCATGCATCCGTTCCTTTGCATGTGCGAAAGCGCAGAAAATTTTCGCAAAGGAAAAGGCGGAACCGATCGGCCCCGCCTTTTAGGATGATTTTCTTGGCTGATGGGCTTCAGCCTTCGGTTTTTGTCAGGCTCAGCCGAGATGCATCCAGACCGACTTGGTCTGGGTGACGGTCAGCAGGGTCTCCAGGCACTTGTCGCGGCCCATGCCGGATTGCTTGAAGCCACCCCAGGGCTGGGTCATGTCGCCATGGTCGAAGCAGTTGACCCAGACCACGCCGGCCTCGATGTCGCGCGCCGCCTTGTGGGCGAGGTTGACATCCGAGGTCCAGATCGAGGCCGCGAGGCCATAGATCGAATCGTTGGCGATCTCGATCGCGTCTTCCACCTTCTTGAACGGCAGCACGGTGCCGACCGGGCCGAAGATCTCTTCCTGGGCGATGCGCATCTTGTTCTTCACGCCGCTGAACAGGGTCGGGGCGACATAGGCACCCTGTTCCAGGCCCTTCGGCACGGCGCCGCCGAATTCCAGCTTGGCGCCTTCCTTCTTGCCGATATCGATATAGCCGAGGACACGCTTCTGCTGGCCCTTATCGACCAGCGGACCCATGGTGGTCGAGGGATCCAGCGGATCACCCGGCAGGAAGCTGGCCTTGGCCTTCTCCTGAAACTTGTGGATGAACTCGTCATGGATCTTGGCGTCGACCAGGATGCGCGAGCCGGCATTGCAGACTTCGCCCTGGTTGCCGTAGATGCCGTTGACGGCGTACTGGATCGCCATGTCCATATTGGGGACATCGGCGGTGATGATCTGCGGGGTCTTGCCGCCGGTCTCGGTGGTGACACGCTTCATGTTCGACTGGCCGGAATAGACCATCATCAGCTTGCCGATCTCGGTCGAGCCGGTGAAGCCGATCTTATCGACATCCATGTGCAAGGCGAGCGCCTTGCCGACTTCCTCGCCGAGACCCTGCACGACGTTGAAGACGCCGGCCGGACCGCCGGCTTCCATGAACAGCTTGGCCAGCAGGCAGGCCGAGAGCGGCGACTGCTCGGCGGGTTTCAGGACGACACTGTTGCCGGCGGCGAGCGCCGGCGCCACCTTCCAGGAGGCCATCATCAGCGGATAGTTCCATGGCACGATGCAGCCAACGACGCCCAGCGGCTGGCGCAGGATGTATTGGAATTCGCTGGCCGCGGTGTTGGTGACCACGCCTTCGATCTTGTCGATGGTCTCGCCGAAGAACTGGAAGGTGAGGGCGGAACCCGGCACGTCCGAGTTCAACATGTCCATCACCGGCTTGCCCATGTTGAGGGTGTCCAGCAATGCGAAGTTCAGCGCATTCTCGCGAATGAGATCGGCGAAGCGATACATGATCGCCATGCGATCGCGCGGCGCCATGCGCGACCACACACCGCTCTTGAAGGCCTTGCGCGCCGATTTGACGGCGAGATCGACGTCACCGGCATCGCCGCGGGTGACTTCCGCGAAAACCTCGCCCGTCGCCGGGTTGATGCTTTCGAACTTCTTGCCCTTCTTGCCATCGACGAACTTGCCATCGATGAAGTGACGGGTCTCGAATTTCAGCTTGCCCGCATATTTGTGGAACGACTTCTTATCAAGCTTGCGTGCGTCTTCCAGATTCATGCCTACATCTCCTCTTGGCATTGCCGTCATTGCTGTCGCAGTTTTCCCGCACGGACGGCTAAACTGACGTTCGCTTATAGCACTGCCCTCGCAGCAGGGGCTAGTCCCAGCCAGCTATAACGGGGGCGGCTATAACGGTGACGCCCATAACGATGTTGGCGCTGACAAATCAGGCGTTAACGTTCGTGCCTTGCCGCCGCTGCAGCGCGCTGTCTTTCGCGGTGCCAGACATAAAGGCCGGTGCCGACGATGATGGCAGAGCCGATCCAGGTCGTGGGACGCGGCCAATTGCCGAACCAGACCAGGTCGATCAGGACCGTCCAGATCAGCATGACATAGGAAAACGGCGCCAGCACGGCACCGGAAGCATGACTATACGCCTTGATCGCCATGAAATGCGAGAAGGCACCGCTGAGACCAAGAATTAATAGATATCCCCAATCGACCCAGCTCAATGGTTGCCAAATCCAGGGCAGCATGAGACTGCAGCCGATCATGCCGACGACGCCGGAAAAAGCCAAAGTCGTCACCGCCTGATCATGGGCGGCAACCACCCGCGTCATCACGGTATAGGTGGCATTGAAGCTGGCCGTCAGCAGCGGCAGCAGCAGCCAGGGATTGGCCATCGCCGTCCAGCCGTCCCTGGTTCCATGCAAGCCGGGCGAGACGACGATCAGGGCGCCGCAAAGGCCGATGGAGACGGCGATCCAGCGTCGTCGCCCCACCGCCTCATGCAGGAACAGGAATGACATCGTTGTCACGAAGAGCGGCTCGATGAAGCCGATGGTGGTGGCCTCGGCGAGGGTGATGAATCTGACA
>DATMUQ010000035.1:0-6435 GCA_035563795.1 Terriglobales bacterium
CCGCGGCGGAATCCGCCACGGCCTGAGCCGTAGCACTCATCATTGCCGCCGATTTCAGCTGCGCATCGCCGCGGTGAGCGCCGTCAAGGCGAAGCCGATGGCGAGGGCTGCCCATTCCTTTTTCGTCACCGCCATGGTGAGGATGGCACCGAGGCAGCCGGCACAGCTCGGCCAGCCGCCCTCGACCATCCCGGCGGCGGCGAAGGTGGCGAAAAGATTGCCCGGCGCCAGCTTGAGCAGCCGTTGCAGCAGCCCTTGCCGGGGCAGCAGGCCAGCGGCAATGAAGCCGCCAGCCCGCATCGCATAGCTGGTCGCGCCGACGGCGAGGATCGCGGCCAGGATCTGCGGATCAGGCATCGTCGCCCCGCAACAGGCTGACCAAGGTGCCGATAGCACCGCCGCACAGCATGGCCCAGCTCGGCCCGAGCAGCAGGGCGGCGAGAATGCCGCTCGCCGCTGCCGTCGACCAGGGCAGCAGGCTGCGGGTGCCGCGCCATTGGGTCGGCAGCAGGGTGACCACGAAAGCCAGCGGCAGGAAGGCGGCAGCGATTGCCAGCGGACCTTGCGGTTGCAACGGCAGGACATGGCCGAGCGCCGTGCCGCCGACCCAGCCGACCGCCATCGGGATGCTGGCCCCCAGGAGATAGCCGGCATCGCGCCGGCCGCGATCAGCCTCGGCGACCGTCGTCATCCAGGAAGCGTCGGCCAGCAGGGCCAGGATCGGCAGCATCAGCCGCTTGGGCAGATCGGCGAAGAGCTGACGCAGATGCGCCCCCATCACTAGGTAGCGGGCATTCATCGCCATGGCGGCGAGGACCATGGCGAGGATTGGCGGCGGCAGGGTCCAGAGGCCGAGGGTGACGGCCTGCGCCGTCGCCGAATAGACCAGCAGGCTGAACAGGACAGAGGTGGTGAAACTGAAGCCGACGCCATGATAGGCGATCCCCATGACGACGCCAGCCAATCCGTTACTGACGATGAAGGGCAGGCCCGCGACCAAGCCCCGCCGAAAAGCGCCATAACTCCATGGTGTTAGAGCTGTGGTTTCTGTTATCATGGCCATGAGCATTAGATTATCATGGTCATGACCATTAGATCGGAGAAAGCGCGGTGTCAAGGGATCCGGCGCGAAGCCTGGCACAGTTTTTCGGCGGTCGGCTTTGTCTCGACTTCGCCAACACGCTCGACTGGCGCCTGACCGCCGATCCGCAGGAACTGCTGCCGGATTATGCCACCTTTCTGCGCTGGAGCCGGATGCGGGGTCTGATGCCCCTGGCCGCACTTGATCGCCTGGAGGCGCTGAGTGCCCGGCAGACCGCCACCGCCGACTCGGTACTGCGCGAGGCACAGGCCTTGCGGGACGACATCTGTCGGGCCGCCGCGGCGCTCGCCCGGCGTGGTGCAGCCCGACATGACGGGGCTGGCGATCATCATGAATTGGATCTGGCACCGTTCAATCACCGCCTCGCCAAGCTGCCGGCGCAGCCGCGCTTGATCCCCGCAGGGACATCGGGTGATGGCGCGCGCAACGCCGAGGCGGGCTACGTCTATGATCTTCCCGGGCGCAGCCTGGAAGAGCCGCTTTGGCCGATCCTCTGGTCCTGGGCTGCCTTGCTGACATCCTTGGACGCGTCACGGCTTGGCAGCTGCCAGGGGCAGGGCTGCGGCTGGTTCTTCGTCGATGAGAGTCCCAACCGCACGCGGCTGTGGTGCTCAAGCGAGGTTTGCGGCAATCGCGAGCGGGCGCGGCGCGCTTATGCCAAGCGCCGCGCCGCCACCACAAGTTAAGACGCTGTCGTCTTAGTTTTTGGGAACACCCTGGGTCGTCGAATATTCGAAATGCAGGGCCTCGCCCGGATGCACCAGCGGATGGATGGCATGGGCCGCCATCGCCGCTTCCGAGAAGCCGCAGAGGATCAGCTTCAGCTTGCCGGGATAATTGGCGATATCGCCGATGGCGAAGATGCCAGGCGCGCTGGTGGCACAGGTCGCCGGGTTGATGGTGATGTGGTTGCGCTCGAGATTGAGGCCCCAATCGGCGATCGGCCCCAGATTCATGGCGAGGCCGAAGAAGGGCAGCAGCACATCGGCCGGCAGCGATTTCACCTCGCCTTCCAAGGTGGCGACCCGCACGGCCGTCAACTGGCCATTGGCGCCCTCGAGGCTGTGCAACTGATAGGGCGTCACCAGTTCGATGCCGCCGGATTTCGACAGCTGCTCCAGCTTTGCGGCGCTCTCAGGCGCGGCACGGAATTTCGGCCGGCGATGCACCACCTGGATGCTGGCGGCGATGCCATGCAAGGCGAGCGCCCAGTCGACGGCGGAATCGCCACCGCCGGCGATGACGACGCGCTTGCCGCGGAAATCTTCCTTGCGCTTCACCAGATAGAAGACGCTGGTGCCTTCGAAATCAGTGAGGCCTTCCAGCGGTGGCCGGTTGGGGCCGAAGGCGCCGCAGCCCGCTGCGACGATGACGGCGGTCGCGGTGATCTTTGTGCCCTTATCGGTCTCCAGCAGCCATTTCTCGCTTTGGCGGGTCAGCCTCTCGACCCGTTCGCCGAGGTGATAGGTGGGCTTGAAGGCGCCGGCCTGGGTTTCCAGCTTCTGCACCAGATCGGCCGCTTCGATCGCCGGATGGGCCGGGATGTCATAGATCGGCTTTTCCGGATAGAGCGCCGCACATTGCCCGCCGGTACTCTCCAAAGCGTCGATGACATGGCACTGCATCTTCAGCATGCCGCATTCGAAAACGGCGAAAAGGCCGGTCGGCCCGGCGCCAATGATGGCGACATCGGTGGTATGGCTTTGTCCCGGCATGGTCACGGCAATCCTTCAGTAATCGGTCAAATCGCCGGCATCCTGCCGCGCTCCCTCCGGCAAATCAATCAAGGATCGCGCTTCCTGTCCAAAACCGTAAGGATTTCAGGGGATTGGGTCTGAAATCCGCGGGCGGGGTTCGCTGCCAGCGTCGTCGTCGATGCCCGGCGCGACATTGCCCTTGCCCTGACATTGATATTGGGGGCCCGGCCCGGTAAAAGCTCGGCCATGACGGCGGCACCGCAAAACGACATTCTGATCCGGCAGTCTCTGCCCAACCCGGCGGCCACGGCCAAGGCCGGCGCGGCCCTGGCACCTTTGCTGCGCCGGGGCGATGTGCTGGCGCTCTGGGGCGATCTTGGCGCGGGCAAGAGCACCTTCGCCCGGGCCCTGATCCAGCGCCTCTCGCCCGAGGATGAAGACGTGCCGAGCCCGACCTTCACTTTGGTCCAGACCTATCCGGCCGTGCTCGGCGGCGATCCGGTCGAAATCTGGCATTTCGATCTCTACCGCCTGACCGAACCGGAGCAGGCCTATGACCTCGCCATCGAGGATGCCTTCCAGGAGGGCGTCTCCCTGATCGAATGGCCGGACCGGCTCGGCTATCTGCTGCCACCGCAGCGGCTCGATCTCATTCTGGAACCGCAAGGTGAGGGGCGGCTGTTGAAAATTGCCGGCAATCCGGCCTGGCGGGATCGGCTCGCCGCATTGGGCTCGGGTGCGGCATGAGCGCAGCGATCGATCGCAGCCAGCGCGATGAAACCATCCGCAGCTTCCTCGCCGCCCATGGCTGGGCTGCCGCCGAGCGGCACCTGCTGGCGGGTGACGCGTCTTTCCGCCGCTATGACCGGCTCACTGCCGAAGATGGCCGGCGCGCCGTGCTGATGGATGCGCCGCCGCCGATGGAAAATGTGCGGCCCTTCATCGCCATCGACGGTTTGCTGATATCGCTCGATCTCAGCGTGCCGCAGATCCTCGCCGCGGATGCCGAGCATGGTCTGTTGCTGCTAGAGGATCTCGGCGACGATACCTATACGCGGCTCCTGGCGGCCGGCCATGACGAGGCCGATCTCTATGCCCGCGCCACCGACCTCCTGAGCGCGCTGCACCAGCGCCTGCCGCAAACCGCGCTCGCGACATTGCGCGATTTCGATGCCGACAGCGCCATCCTGCAGGTTTCGCGGCTGCTGGAATGGTATTGGCCGGCGATCCATGGTGGCGAGCCGTCGGCCGAGATCCGGGCTGCTTTCGAAGGCGCCTGGCATGCGGTCCTGCCGCTCTGGCGAAAACTGCCGCAGAGCCTCGTCCTCTTCGATTATCACGTCGACAATCTGCTGCTGCTCGACCGGCCGGGCGTGCGCTGCTGCGGTCTTCTCGATTTCCAGGATGCGCTGGCGGGACCGATCGCTTTCGATCTTGCTTCGCTGCTGGAGGATGTGCGCCGTAATGTCTCGCTGGATCTGCGCCAGCAGATGATCGCGCGTTACCTTGCCGCCAATCCGACACTTGATAATGACGCTTTCATGACCGTCTATGCAGTGAGCGCCGCGCAGCGCAATATCCGCATCGCCGGAACTTTCGCGCGGCTGCTGCGCCGGGACAACAGGCCCGGTTATCAGCGTTACATGCCGCGCACCTGGGAATTGATCGCCGAGGATCTCAGCCATCCTGCTCTGGCGCCGGTGGCGGCCTGGTTCGATCGCTATCTGCCGCCACAGGATCGCCGGATCCTCGCCTGACACCTTTTCGCTTTTGAACGGAATATCGCTGTGACAAAGACCAACCTCGCCATTGCTCCCCAGCCCGATCCGGTTGCGGTACCGGAAACCGCCATGGTGCTCGCCGCCGGCTTTGGCACGCGGCTGCGCCCGCTGACTGAGACGACGCCGAAGGCGATGGTCAAGGTATTGGGTCGGCCGATGATCGATATCGTGCTGGATCGCCTGCGCGATGCCGGTGTGAAGCGCGCCGTGATCAACCTGCACCATCTCGGCCAGGTGATCCGCGCGCATCTGGCGAAGCGCGACGATCTCGAGATCATCTTCTCCGAGGAAGAGGAAATCCTCGAGACCGGCGGCGGCATCGTCAAGGCGCTGCCACTGTTGGGCGACGCGCCCTTCTTCACCGTCAATGCCAAGATCATGTGGCTCAACGGCAAGACCGATGCGCTGCACCGTCTGGCCCAGAACTGGGACGAGGCGAAGATGGATGGGCTGCTGCTGCTGCAGCCCACGGTCACGGCGGTCGGCTATGATGCCAAGGGCGATTTCACCATGGACCAGGTCGGCCATGTGAAGCGGCGTCTCGGCTGGCAGGTGGCGCCCTATCTCTATGCCGGCATCCAGCTCTGCCATCCGCGCCTGTTCCGCGATCCGCCCAAGGGTGCTTTCTCGACCAATGTGGTCTGGGACCGGGCGATCGAGGAAGAGCGGCTCTTCGGCATCCGCCATGACGGCGAATGGTACCATGTCAGCACGCCGAAACATCTCGACGAAGTCGAGCGGCACCTGCTGTCCCACGGCATCCGGTTCTGAGGCTGTAATCACGCCGTTATCGAGAATGACTTCGGCATGGATTACCTTGCCGACGAATGTCGGCCTACGCCGACGGGGTCAAGCCCGGCAATGACAGCTGAGTTCGCGGTCGCTTAGCGCCTCGGCTGTCGCCCCCTCACCCCAACCCTCTCCCGCGAGGGGCGAGGGAGTGCGCCGCGTTTGTTGCCGGCAATTGCGGCACGCCTTATAGACTGTACATCACGGCTCAATGTTCGTGGCGATCTTCCCGATTGGTCCAAGTTCAATCGATTGCACTGCCTCTAATATAGCCGACAGTGATACTCGATCTTCCAACTGACACGCTGCACTCCCTCGCCCCTCGCGGGAGAGGGTTGGGGTGAGGGGGCAGCAGCCGAGATACTTAAAAGACACTTTGAACCGCATCTGCTCTGGCGCAGTATCGGGTCATGAGCGAGAGAGCCTCCAGCGAGTCGCCGCCGCGCGTCTTCAACATCCCGACCGGCCGCAGCTTCGTCGATGCGCTGGTCGAAGGCTTGGTGCGCCAGGCCGAGGGCGATCCGCTGCGCCTCGCGGCGATGACGGTGCTGCTGCCCAATCGGCGCGCCTGCCGCGCCTTGCAGGAAGCATTCTTGCGCGCCGCACCCTTTGCCGGCGCCGATCCCACCCAGCATCGCGCTTTGCTGTTGCCGCGCTTGCGGCCGATTGGTGATGTCGATGAAGACGATCTGACGGTGCTCAGTGCCGCCGGCGCTGCGCTCGATCTGCCGCCGGCGATTGATCCCCTGCGCCGGCAATTACTGCTGGCCCGTCTCGTCATGGCCAGCCGGCCGAAATTCCAGACCGAGGATGCTGCGGCTGCAGGCGAATTGTTGCGCTGGCAGGATGCCGTGCGTCTCGCCGCCGATCTCGGCCGTCTGCTGGACCAGGTCGATACCGAGCGCTGCGATCTCGCCAATCTCGACAATCTGGTGCTGGGCGATCTCGCCAAGCACTGGCAGCTCACCGTCGACTTTCTCTCCATCTTGCGCGATGCCTGGCCGGCGATCTTGCGTGCCGAAGGGGCGATCGATGTGGCGGCGCGGCGCAACCTGCTGCTCGACCG
>DATMUQ010000036.1:0-2968 GCA_035563795.1 Terriglobales bacterium
TGGTCTTTGGGCCGCTGTCGCGCCGGAACTTCGGCATCTGGCGCGCGGCATCGAGCGGGCCGATTCCTGGACCACCGACGCCCATAAATGGCTCAACGTGCCGCATGATTCCGGCATCGTCCTGACCGCCCATCCCGGGGCGCATAAGGCCGCCATGTCGGTTCCGGGCGAAGGTTATCTGGCCCGCTCGGATGACGGCCGCCGCGAGCCCTATCAATGGGTGCCGGAGATGTCGCGCCGGGCGCGCGCTTTTGCCATCCAGGCTGCCTTGCTGGCCTTTGGGCGCCAGGGCCTCGCCGAGATGATCGCGCGCTGCTGCCGGCTGACCCGCCGCATGAACGATCACCTAACCGGACTCGAAGGGGTCACCATCCTCAACGACGTCATACTCAACCAGTTGCTGTTCGCTGTCACGCCACCGAGGGCGGTGGATGATGACGCGGCAGATGCCTTCGTCGACAGTGTGGCGGCGGCGATCCAGGCAGAAGGCACCTGCTGGCTGGGGGCGACGACCTGGCGGGGACGGCGGGCGCTGCGTTTCTCGGTCAGCAATTACAGCACGACCGATGCCGATATCGCTCTCTCTGCCGCTGCCATCCGGCGCGTCATTGAACAATCACGTGCAAGTTTTCGCTGAAAGCTAGAGAGCTGTGCGCTGCCGCTGGAACCAGGCGCGGCGGGCGCTGACTTCGTCGATCTCGTGATCGAGCCAGGGCAGCAATGGCGTGTGCTCTTCGGCATGATGGCCGCGCAGATCGCCGAGGCGCGCCAGTTCGCGGTCGCAGGCTTCCTCGAGCATTTCCAATTGCGCCCGCTGGTCTTCAACCGGCAGCAGCTTGAGGAAATGCATCTTCAGGGCAACGATCAGCTTGTTGACCTCGCCCATCGGGCCGCGCAGCTTGGTCGTCATCAGGCGCCGGAATTCCTGGCGGCCGGTCTCGGTCAGATGCATGACCTGTTCGTCCGGCTTCTGATTGCTGGCATGCGGCTCCATCAGGCCCTCGACCTTGAAGAGCTCCAAGGACGGTCCCAGCAGGTCCAGAGACGGGCCGACGATGCGGGCGGTGAAATGCCGGATGTCCCGGGCGAGATCACCATAGGCGCGCGCTTGCTGTGCCAGCAGCCCGAGAGCCGCCAGCCGCACCGCCTCGCTGGGAACCAAACTGTTGTCCTTGTACATCGTCACCTCTGATCGAGCGCCTATTTTAAAGCCCCATGCGCGACCTGGGAAGGGCCTTGCTTCTGCAGTCTTCACAAGGACTTGAGGTGACAGATTGATGTAGGGCAGGGATCAGGCGACGGGGGCGGCGATTTCCCGCAGGAGCTTGCGGAGCATGGCGTCCCGGAAGGCCCGCATGTCATGCGCCGGCTCAAGGAAAGCGCCCGGGCCGCCGATCACCTGGTCGTGGTAGTAGCCGTAAAGATAGAGGGAATCATAGAGGATCGGCAGGCCATTGATACTGATGCCGAGCGCCAGGGCCTGGTCCCGGGCGGCGGCGGGATTGCCACCCTCATTATCCGCCCCGTCACCGGAGACGTCGATCACCCGTCGCTCGGCCAGGATCGGCAAGGTCTGCAGCAAGGCCGTGCTGTAATCGACGGCAACGGCGAGGCCGGTAGCCCCGGGGCGCCACTGACGCTCAGTCGCCTCGATAACCCTGGCCGTCGCCTCGAGGTCCTGCTGACTGGCGAGAATGCGCCAATGCAAGGTTGTTACCTGCGATTGCGCCGTCGACCATTGCACCAAAGCGAGGGCGATTTGCCGGTGAGTGCCGGCGGCGATGGCATCATAGACAGCTGGATCGCGCAGGGCCGAGGCGATGCCATCCATCTGCAACTTGTAGTCGGCGGCGTCGGCGCTGCTGGAGCAATCGACTGCCAGCACCAGCGCCAGGTCGACCGCAAGTGGATTGGCCGATGAGACAAGCCGATTGGCAGCTCGCGGAGCGGTGCCAGGGGATGATCGTGGCGTTGCACTAATTCCCATGCAGATCCGAGCAGGAGCAGTTCCGGGATAAGGCTGATGCGTCGGACACAGCCTAGAATGCGCTCTGAGCCGAGGGAAGCCCTATTGCCAGGATGGCAAGCCTTGTCAGCTATCTGCTGCCGGCTACCGCCAGCCGGGCCTATCAGCCTGCGAGCGGCAGTTCGTGCTGGCGCCAGCAGGTACCGAGCGCGGCAACCAGCTGGTCGATCATCGTATCGTCATGATCGGGGCTGGGGGTGAAGCGCAGGCGCTCGGTGCCGCGCGGCACGGTCGGATAATTGATCGGCTGCACATAGATATCGTGCTGGCGCAGCAGCCGGTCGCTGATCGCCTTGCAGGCGGCGGCATTCCCGACCCGGACCGGAACGATATGGCTGTTATTGGGCATGACGGGCAGGCCGGCCTCGGTCAGGCGGCGGCGCAGGGTCTGCGCACGCTCCTGATGGCGGCGACGGAGATCGCCAGCCTCGCGCAGGACCTTGAGACTGGCCAATGCCCCGGCGGCAATGACCGGTGGCAGCGAGGTCGTGAAGATGAAACCGGGGGCGAAGCTGCGGATGAAATCCACCGTCGCGGCCGAACCGGCGATATAGCCGCCCATCAGGCCGAAGGCCTTGCCGAGCGTCCCCTCGATGATGGTGAGGCGGTGGCTCAACCCATCGCGCTCGGCGATACCCGCACCATGCTTGCCATACATGCCGACGGCATGCACTTCGTCGAGATAGGTGAGCGCACCGAAGTCGTCGGCGGCATCGCAGATCGCGGCGATCGGCGCGATATCGCCATCCATCGAATAGACCGATTCAAAGGCGACGATCTTCGGCCGCGCGGGATCCGCGGCGGCCATCAACTCGCGCAGGTGATCGACATCATTATGGCGGAAGACGTGATATTCGCAGCGGCTGTGGCGGATGCCGGCGATCATCGAGGCATGGTTCTGCGCATCGGAATAGACGATGGCATTGGGCAATTGCCGCGCCA
>DATMUQ010000037.1:0-5863 GCA_035563795.1 Terriglobales bacterium
GGCAGAGATGGCAACGCTCGGCTGGCGTCATCTGACCTTCAGCGACATCGTCGCAGCTTCTGGCGTGCCGCTGGCCGAGGCCTATCGCATCTATCAGTCCAAAATGGGCGTTCTGCTCGGCGTCGTTGGTGCCAGCGATCGCGCCTTGCTGGAAGGGTTGGATCTCGAACCGTTGGACGGATCGCCGCGCGACCGCCTGTTCGACCTGATCATGCGCCGTTTCGATCTGCACGGTGAACACAAGGCCGCCTTCTCCGCTTTGCTGCGCGATCTTCGCCATCATCCGCTGGAGGCTTTGTGCCTGACGGCCCGGGTCGAACGCTCGATGGCGCTGCTGCTGGATCTGGCCGGCGTGCCGAGTTCCGGCCTGCGCGGTCTGCTGCGCGCCAAGGCCCTGGCTGCGCTCTATTTGCACGTATTCGGCCGCTGGCTGAAGGATGAGAGCGACGATTCCGCCGCCACCATGGCCCTCCTCGACAAACGCCTGGAGCAGGTCGAGCGGACTTTGGGCTTCATCCACCGGGTCCGGCCCCATCACCGGGGTGCCGAAGATCCTGGCGAAGCGGCGTCAGCCCATTGATTTAATGTCATAAAAATTTTTTGTTGCGGCGCAGCACAAATCTCTTGACGTCTCCGCTGCGGCGCAGCATATTAGCTCCAGATTGTTGCGCTGCACACTGAAGCAGGCGCCCACCCAAATCTGGAGAGATGGCAAGATGGCCAAGAGCACGACTGCCGAGACTGATTTCACGAAGTTCCCGGACTTCGCCCAGGCTCAGGCTGATTTCACCAAGTGGTTCAACGACGCTTCCAAGTTCTTTGTGACCGGCAAGACCCCGAGCCTCGATTTCGAAGGCGTCTTCGCTGCTCAGCGCAAGAATGTCGAAGCGATCACCGCCGCCAACCAGGCTGCTTTCGAAGGCGTCAAGGCTGTTGCCCAGCGTCAGGCCGAGATCGTCCGCACGGCGATCGAGGACTTCACCAAGGCTGCGAAGGAGCTGAGCGCTGTGGGCACGCCGGAAGAGAAGCTGGTCAAGCAGACCGAGCTGGCGAAGTTTGGTTTCGAAGCCGCCATCGCCAACCTGCGCGATGTCAGCGAGACCCTGCAGAAGGCGAATGCCGAAGCCGCGTCGCTGATCAACAAGCGCGTGGTTGCGAGCCTCGACGAGCTGAAGGACGTCTTCACCAAGGTGAAGAAGTAAGAAGTTTTTCGTCGCCGGTGCTGGAAGGTAGCAGGCACCGGTGACGAAAAAGGCTCCGCGTGAGCGGAGCCTTTGAAAGTAGAGTTCCTGCCAATGTCCTAGAGCCTCCCCGCACGAGGACAGGCAGCATTGCCCGTCTGGACCCAAGTCCAGACGGGCCTCTTTTTTTCGGGATCTTTCGCCGGCGTCTCCGCCGCCCCAGCCGCTATAAGGTTGGCCGTCCCGAAAAGCCCAATCCGCGAAGCCCGCGCGCCAGTTTCCCGGCGCGGCATTGCCTCCGACTTTGACGGCTGTTAGCCTGACCCGCCTTTCATCAGCGAGTCAAGGTCAGCCCGTGCAGTCAGCGGTTACCGGTTCCGAAAAGACCCCGGAAATTGCCACCCCGGAAATCACCTACGAGACGTTCCGTCAGGTTGATATCAGGGTCGGCACCATCGTCGAGGTCGAGCCCTTCCCCGAAGCGCGCCGTCCGGCCTTCAAACTGACCATCGATTTCGGCCCCGAGCTCGGCCGGCGACGCAGCTCGGCACAGATCACAAAGCACTATGCCGCCGACAGACTGGTCGGCCGCCAGGTCGCCGCCGTCGTCAATTTTCCCAGGAAGCAGATCGGCAAGTTCATGTCGGAAGTGCTGGTCCTGGGTTTCCCGGATGGCGATGGCGAGGTGGTCTTGATTGCGCCCAGCCAGGCGGTGCCGAATGGCGGCCGGTTGTTCTGACCGGCAAATTCACAACAGGTTGGAAGAGCGAGCGATGACACCGTCTCGTGTCATGCCACAAGGGAGTCGAACACCATGGCCTTGCATTTTGCCAAAGCCGAGTTAGCTGAACGCCGCCGCCGTACTGTCGAGGCGATGCAGAAGCGCGGTCTCGACGGCCTGCTGATCTTCCGGCAGGAAAGCATGTATTACCTGACCGGCTACGACACCTTCGGCTACGTCTTCTTCCAGTGTCTCTATCTTGGCGCCGATGGCCGGACCATGTTGCTGACCCGCGCCCCCGATCTCCGGCAGGCACAGCATACCTCCGACATCGAGGATATCCGTGTCTGGATCGACGCGCCCAATGCCGATCCGGCCGTTGAATTGCGCGAATATCTGCGGCGCTTCGGCCTTGCCGGCAAGACGCTCGGCGTGGAATGGGAGGCCTATGGTCTGACCGCCCGCAGCGGCATGCGCCTGCAGGCGGCGATGGATGGCTTTGCCGATCTCGTCGATGCCTCCGACCTCGTGACCCGGCTGCGCCTGATCAAGAGCGCGACGGAATTGACCTATGTCCGCGAGGCGGCGCGGCTCGCGGACCTCGCCCTCGACGAGGCCCATCGTCTCGCCGCTCCGGGCGTGGATGAGGGCGAGATTCTTGCCGCCATGCAATCCGTCATCATCCGCAATGGCGGCGACGATCCGGCCAATGAATTCATCATCGGCTCGGGCAATGACGCGCTGCTGTGCCGCTACAAGACCGGCCGGCGCAAGCTCTCGCCCCAGGACCAGCTGACCCTGGAATTCGCCGGCGTCTATCGCCATTACCATTCGGCCTTGATGCGCACCATCCCGATCGGCACCCCGCCGGCCCGGCAGGTGGAGATGCATAAGGTGGCGGTCGATGCGCTGGAAGCCTGCAAGGCGGCATTACGCCCCGGCAATACTGTCGGCGCCGTCTTCGATGCCCATACCAAGGTGCTCGATCAGGCCGGCTATCAGGCCCATCGCATGAATGCGACCGGCTACAGTCTCGGCACCACTTTCGCGCCGAACTGGATGGATTGGCCGATGTTCTATCACGGCAACCCGGAAATCCTGCAGGCGGGTATGGTCTATTTCATTCACATGATCATTTTCGACAGCGAGCGCGGCCTGGCCATGACCAACGGCCAGACCTGCCTGGTGACGGAGGGCGCCTGTGAGGTCCTCTCCCAGCGCAGTACCGATCTCGTCTGTCGTTGAGAGAGCGGCGGGGGAGGCTTTAGATGCCCTATATCTGGCTGATGGCGATCGGATTTGCGATCGGACTGACGGTGCTTTTCCTTGCCACCTGAACAGCCTCCCGTTTGCACCGCTTTTTCAACAAAAAAGCGAGCCTGATCAAACACATACATAAATGTGACGAATCCGCGCCACGGGCATTTACAGCCTGACCCCGCCTTGATACATTCCGCCCGCTTTTAGCCCGTAAATCCGGCCGTTTTGGCTGTTCCGGCCTGTGCCGGAAACCGTCGTATCCTGCTTCGGCAGCGAGCGCCGGAGCAGGGTAGAAAAGCACCGGGCACACGGGCGGACAGGCGAGAGCCAGTCGCCCGCTTGTTATATGAACACTGAACATGACGCAGCCGGCCACCCGATATGGGACGGCGCGCGAGGAATGGAATCGGATGAAGATCCTGACCGGGAACAGCAACCGACCGCTGGCTGAAGCCATTGCGGCTTGCCTGAATCTGCCGCTGGTCAATGCCAGCGTGCGGCGCTTCTCGGACATGGAAGTGTTTGTCGAGATTCAGGAGAATGTGCGCGGCGAAGATATCTTCGTCGTCCAGCCGACCTCCTTCCCGGCCAACGACAATCTGATGGAGTTGCTGGTGACCCTGGATGCGCTGCGCCGCGCCTCGGCCCGCCGCATCACCGCCGTCATCCCCTATTACGGCTATGCCCGCCAGGACCGGAAGTCCGGTTCGCGCACGCCGATCTCGGCCAAGCTGGTCGCCAACCTGATCACCACCGCCGGCGCCGACCGTGTCCTCACCGTCGATCTGCATGCCGGCCAGATCCAGGGCTTCTTCGATATTCCGACCGACAATCTGTTCGCGGCCGGTGTCCTCACCAAGGACATCCAGGAGCGCTTCGTCGCCAAGGGCGGCAGCAGCGATCTGTGCATCGTTTCGCCGGACGTCGGCGGTGTCGTTCGCGCCCGCGCCATCGCCAAGCGGGTGGAAGCCGATCTCGCCATCGTCGATAAGCGCCGCGAGCGAGCCGGCGTCTCCGAAGTGATGAACATCATCGGCGACGTCAACGGCAAGCGCTGCATCCTGGTTGACGACATCGTCGATTCTGCCGGCACGCTCTGCAATGCCGCCGTCGCCTTGCGTGAAGCCGGTGCGACCTCGGTCTGCGCCTATGTGACCCATGGCGTGCTGTCCGGCGGTGCCGTTGCCCGCGTCTCGGCCTCGCCGCTAGAATCGCTGGTGATCACCGATAGCATTCAGGCCACCGAAGCCGTGCGCGTGTCGCAGACGGTGCGCCAATTGTCGATTGCGCCCCTGCTGGCCGAGGCGATGGCCCGCATCAGCGAGGAGCGTTCGGTCTCCAGTCTGTTCGACTGAGGCCATACAAAATATCCGTGTCGCGCGCTCTGCCCTGCTGTGCAGGTTGAGCAATCGGCCGGGTCAATCCGATCTGGCACCCCTGGAGGCCGATCGGTCTGTCGGTTCAATACCGAACCGGCAGTAACTGCGAGATTATAGGAGCTATCATGTCCGCAGTTATTTCTATCAGCGCGCTTCCGCGTGAGCGCGCCGGGAAGGGGGCCGCTCGTTCGACTCGTCGTTCAGGCCGCGTCCCCGCCGTGATTTACGGTGAAAAGCAGGAACCCACCCTGATTTCGGTGGCGCCGAAGGAACTTGAGCGTCTGGTCCATAAGAAGGCGTTTTTCGCCACCCTGCTCGATGTCGATCTCGCCGGCAAGAAGCATCGCGTTCTGCCGCGCGACGTGCAGTTCAATCCGGTCACCGACGTGATCGAGCACCTGGACTTCCAGCGCATCGGCAAGGACACCAAGATCCATGTCAACGTGCCGGTCGTGGTGAAGAATGAACTCGCCGCCCCCGGCCTGAAGCGCGGCGGCGTCTTGAACCTGGTTCGTCACGAAATTCCGTTCACCTGCTCGCCGGAGAACATCCCGCAGCAGATCGTCGTCGACCTCACCGGCCTCGACATCGGCGACAGCATCCACATCAGCGCGCTCGAATTGCCGCAGGGTGCCACGCCGAATCTGCGTGAACGCGACTTCACCATCGTCACCATCGGCGCCCCCAGCGGCCTGAAGGCCGAAGCGGAAGCCACCCCGGCTGCTGCCGCGGCTGCTGCTCCGGCTGCCAAGGCGCCGGCCAAGAAGTAAGGTCCGACCATGCGGTTGGTTGTCGGTCTGGGCAATCCTGGCCCATCTTATGCCGGCAACCGCCACAATATCGGTTTCATGGCGGTGGACGATCTCGTCCGCCGCCATTCCTTTTCCGGGCGCCGCGAACGCTTTCACGGCGTCACCTGGGAAGGCACCATCAAGGACGAGAAAGTCGTCCTGCTCTGTCCCCTCACCTATATGAACGATTCCGGCCGCGCCGTGCAGGCAGCTGCGCAGTTCTTCAAGCTGCAGCCGAATGACGTCATCGTCCTGCATGACGAACTCGATCTGCCGCTGGGGCGGCTCAAGGTCAAACGTGGCGGCGGTGCCGGCGGTCATAACGGCCTGCGTTCGATCGACGCCCATCTCGGCAACGATTACTGGCGCCTGCGCCTCGGCATCGACCATCCCGGCGTCAAGGAGTTGGTGAAGCATTACGTGCTGCAGGATTTCGCCAAGGCGGAATGGCCCGACGTGAAGAAAGTGGTCGAGACGGTCGGTGAGACTTTTCCCATGCTGTTTGGCAAGGATGGCGGCTGGAACGATAAC
>DATMUQ010000038.1:0-8042 GCA_035563795.1 Terriglobales bacterium
TGGCCCGCGGCCGCGGTGTGACTCTGTGGCGGCAAATCGTTGACAGCCTGCGGGCGGATATCGAAGCCGGACGATTGAAGCCTGGCGACCAGCTGCCGATCGAGCCGGAACTGGCTGAGCGTTTCAAGGTCAACCGCCACACTGTCCGGCGCGCCCTCGCCGAGCTTGCCGAGCGTGACTTGTTGACCATCGAGCAGGGGCGCGGCACCTTCGTCCGCCAGACGACCATCCCTTATATGCTCGGCCGTCGCACCCGCTTCAGCGCCAATCTCTACGCCCAAGGTCGCGGCCCCAGCCATCAGCTGCTGACCACCCGCATCGATGTCGCCTCGGCCCATGTCGCCGCGGATCTCGATTTGCCCGAAGGCGCCCCGGTCATCTGCATCGAGATCTTGAGCGTCGCCGATGGCGTGCCCTTGAGCTATGGCGTGCACGAATGTCCGCTGCCGCGTTTCGCCGGCATCGATGAAGCCTATCGCCGCCTCGGTTCCTTGACCGACGCGTTGCGGGAATTCGGTGTCGAGGATTACACCCGGCGCGTCACCCGCCTGATCGCCCGCATGCCGACGGAAAAAGAAGCACTGCATCTCGCGCAAAGCACCAGCCAACCGGTGTTGCAATCCGAAGCCGTCAATATCGATGTCGAGGGTCGGCCGACTCATTACAGTCTGGGTGTTTTCGCCGGCGATCGCGTGCAGATGATCGTGCAGCCGGACGACGATGCCGCATTGATGTAAGAGGGCTAGAGTCGCTGGTCGATGTGCATCGGTGGGGGCACTGTCCATGACCGCAAACCTTGTTGAAGCGCGCTGAATGCTACGCGCGGCATGCTTTCCATGTATTTCACGACAATGACCGTGCGATGACATTTCAGCGAGACGCCGACCTCCCGCCAGCTCATCGTCTGGCCCTCTATTGGGCGCCCCCGCCGGATTCAGCTTTGGCCCGGATCGGCGCTGCTTGGCTTGGCCGCGATGCAACCGGTCTCACGGTGGGCGACAGGCCGGCGATCGCCGGCTTCGATCCCACGCGGCTCGACCGGTTGACCGAAGCGCCACGCCACTACGCTTTGCATGGCACCTTGAAGCCGCCTTTCATGCTCGCGGATGGCACCGATGAAAGAGAGCTCATCGCCGCCATCCAGGTCCTGACGCAAGAGCTCACCCGCTTTACCATCCCCGCTTTTGACCTGCGATTGCTCGACGGCTTTCTGGCCCTCACCCCGTCGATACCCTGTCCGGCGCTGAACGATCTGGCAGGGCAATGCGTGAAAGCTTTCGACCGTTTCCGTCGGCCGGCCCCTGCCGCCGAACTGGCCAAGCGTCGTGCCGCCGGCCTCACCCCCCGCCAGGATGAAAACCTGCTGCGCTGGGGCTATCCCTATGTATTCGAAGAGTTCCGCTTTCATCTCACGCTGAGTGAAAGGCTCGATGCCGCTGAGGCCGCGCGATTGCAACCTGCCCTGACCCAGCTTTTCGCGCCCGCCATCGGCCAACCCCTTGATGTTTCAGACATTACGCTCTTCGCTCAAGATGGCGCCGATCATCCGTTCCATGAGCGCGCCCGCTTTCCCCTGACCGCCGGCACCTAACCGTCGTTACATGATCGGCTGGCTGCCGGTCACCGTGCGTTCCCGGGGCCATAGCCAACCTAAATTCCCGAGAAACGCGCAGATCCCCAGCGAATTCAAGAAACCGTTAACGGTCGCTCCGTATCCTCTTGCGACGCATAAGAACGGTCAAAACAGGGGACGCCCAGCAATGCTGGCCAGATTCGCGCATTTCCGTATCAAGACCTGGCTCCTTGTCGGGTTTGGGTCGATCACCGCCCTCCTCGTCCTGGTCATTGCCATCAATTTCTGGCAGGTCCGCGCCAATGCTGCGATCACCGAACGCATGGTCAATCAGCGTCTACCGATGGCCACCCAGGGCAATGAACTGGTTGCGAATGTGCAAGGCTCACTGACGGCCTTGCGTGACTGGATGCTGACCGGCAATACCGATTTCAAGCAGAACCGGAGCGATATCTGGAAGCGCATCCAAGACAGGGCGCAGTCGATCGACGCACTGGCCCAGGGCTGGACTGACGAGCGTGACAAGGCGGATTGGGCCAAGGTCAAGGAGCTGTTGACCGGCTTCTCCGCCGCCGAGGACAAGGCCGAGGCCGTCGCCCATAGCGCTGATGAGCAACCGGCCCTGAAGATCCTCAACAGCGACGGCGACAAACTCGCTCTTGTCATGTCGCGCAGCGTGACTGGCATGCTCAATGCCGAGTTCGGCCAGGAAACCACCAGCGAACGCAAGCGCCTGCTGGTCGCCCTCGGCGATCTGCGCTGGGCGCTCTCTCTCGCTCAAGCCTCGCTCCGCTCGCTGATGATGACCGGCGACAAGCAATTCCAGGACAGCTTCGACAAGAACTGGAAGCTGACGACGGGCCGCATCACGGCGATCGGCGGCATGTCCGATATGTTCACCGTCGACCAGGTCAGCGCCTATAAGAAACTGACGGATGCACAAGACCAGTTCGCCGCTCTGCCGCCGAAGCTGATCGACATCCGCAATTCGCCCGGCTGGAACCTGGCGCAGCAGGCGCTGAATGCCGAGGTGACGCCGCTTGCGAACAACATTCTCGATCTCCTCAGCGGTCCCTTGAATGCCGAAGGTACGCGCCGCGGCGGTCTTGTCGACCGCCAGGCTGGTCTGCTCGCTAGCGACGGTGAGAGCGCCCTTAAGGCCTCGACCAATCTGCAGATCGTCATGAGCGTGCTGCTGGCTGTCGGCCTGGTTGCCGGCATCGGCGTCGCTATCCTCGTCATCCGCGTCCTCACCGGCCCGATCAACCGTATGACCTCGGTGATGGGCGAACTAGCGCAAGGCAATCTCGAGGTGACGCCACCCAATGCCGATCTCGACAACGAAATCGGTGCCATGGCACGGGCGGTCAATGTGTTCAAGGAGAACATGGTCCAGGCCCGTGAGCTGGCCGATAAGGAAGCCGCTTCCCAGGCCCGCCGCGAAGCGCGGGTGAAGCGCATCAATGACCTCACCGAGAATTTCGAGAATGCAATGGGGGCCGTCCTTCATACCGTCAGCGATGCGGCGCATCGCATGCAGGGAACCGCCAATTCAATGACCGTCAATGCCAGCGACACCGCAAACCGGGCCGGTGCTGTTGCCAATGCCTCCTCGGAAGCCTCGCTCAACGTCCAGGCCGTTGCTTCGGCAACGGAGCAACTGACCACCTCGGTCTCGCAGATCTCCCGCCAGGTGGATGATTGCGTCCGCATCGCCAACAGCGCCGTCGACCAGGCCAATGCCACCAACCAGCTGGTCGAGGGCCTGCATAGCGCCGCCGACAAGATCGGCGCCGTGGTCCAGCTCATCAACGACATTGCCGGCCAGACCAACTTGCTGGCCCTCAATGCCACCATCGAGGCCGCGCGGGCCGGGGACGCAGGCAAGGGCTTCGCCGTGGTCGCCAATGAAGTGAAGTCGCTCGCCAGCCAGACCGGCAAGGCAACGGATGAGATCGCCGCCCAGATCGCCGCCGTGCAGGGCGCCACCTCGGAAGCGGTGCAGGCGATCCGCACCATCGCCACCACGGTGACCCAGATCAACCAGAACATTGGCTCCATTGCCGCCGCTCTGGTCGAGCAGGATGCCGCCACCAACAAGATCGCCCGCAATGTGCAGGAAGCGGCCCAAGGTACCAACCAGGTCAACCAGAACATCTCCGGCGTCAACCAGGCCGCCGACAAGACCGGCGTCGCCGCCCAGGAAGTGCTCTCCGCCTCGCAGGAGCTGACGGAGAAGTCGAGCGAATTGCGTCAGCAGGTGCAGCAATTCCTGCAAGGGGTGAAGACCGCGTGACCGGCGGATTGCGCAGGACCGGGATCGACAGCTTCAGCCCCGCCTAGAAGGAAGCGTCACGCCCGCCCCAACATCCGGGCGGATATGTCAGGGACGAACAGCGTCATGATTGGCGCCCAGATGCCGTGGGTGACATGGCGCACGGCATGTCATCTGCACGATCGCAGCTGGGCAACAGCATTATCTTTCGATTGAAAAGAACGATGCCAGATGCTTCGATCGGCGCGGGTACTGCTTTTCCGTCAATAGACCTCTCCAGGGAGCAGAAAAGATGAGTACATCACCGCATCCCGCCTTCAACCGGCTGCAACAACTGATGTCGTCTTCGCCGGTGCCGTCCATCTCAACCGAGCTGCTGGTCACTGCCGACGGTGAATTGAACCGGGAGCTCAACAGTTTCCTGTTCGATCCGCCCTCGGATCCCAATCTGCTCAAGGGCAAGCGCGTCGCCATCTGCTGCACCAATGGTGTCGAGGAGGTGGAGATCATCGGCGCCCAGCGCTGGCTCACGGAACATGGCGCCACTGTCCACGTCGTCTCGCCACGCATCGGTGAGTTTCACCCGACACTTGGCCTGCGCTTCCCGCCGCAATGCGCCACCCATGTGCTGGCGATCCGCCTGATGGAGAATGCCGGCTGGCTGAAGATTGACCGCTATACCGACGAAGCGAAGGCTGCGGATTACGACGCCGTGCTGCTGCCGGGTGGCTGCTGGAACCCCGATGCCTTGCGGGCAGACGAACATGCCCGCGCCTTCGTGCGGGCCATGTATGAAGCGGGAAAACCGACCACCGCCATCTGCCATGGCCAATGGGTCATGGTGAGCGCCAGGATCCTCAAGGGCAAACGCGCGACCGCCGTCTGGAACATCCAGATCGATCTCGAGAATGCCGGCGCCACCGTCCTCGACGAACCCTGCGTCATCGATGGCAACCTGATCACCGCCCGCTTCCCCTATGACCTGCCACGCCTGATCAAGGCCATGGCGCAGCAACTGGTGGGGGCGAAAAACTAGGCAAGGATACGAGGACAAAGCTGCCGCGTCATTGCGATCCAGTCACGCGTCCGGGCCTCGGGATCGGGGTTGCGGCAAATGTCGGTCACCACGGCGGCACTATCGGCGCCGTGGCGAAAGATGCCGGGAAGCCGATCAAGAGTAAGCCCGCCGATGGCAACCAGCGGCACTTGTCCGACTCGCTGCTTCCAATCGGCGAGGCGTTCCAGTCCCTGTGGCGCCCATTTCATCTTCTTCAGGACCGTCGGATAGATGGGCCCGAGTGCGACATAATCCGGTTCCGCGGCCAGGGCGATTGTCAGCTCCGCATCATCATGCGTGCTGATGCCGAGTTTAAGGCCAGCGCGCCGGATTGCTGCGACATCTGCCACGCCAAGATCTTCCTGGCCGAGATGGACGAAACTACAGCCTTCTTCTATTGCCAGTTTCCAGTGGTCATTGACCACAAGCTGGCAGCCGTAAGAAGTGCAGATCGCCTCCGCGCGGCGAATTTCCATCCGCAAGGGGCCCTCCGCCATGCCCTTGATCCGCAGTTGGATGAGCTTGATCCCGAGCGGCACCAGTCGCGTGACCCAGGCGGCGCTGTCGACGATTGGATAGAACGGATCGAGGGTCACGAGAGCACAGCCTGACCGATCACCGGCGTCGAGGGAACCGCCATGTCACGCGGCCCGAGCGGTTCGGCCAGATAAGCCGCGCGACCTGCGGCAATAGCCTTGGCGAAGGCCCCGGCCATCGCCGGCGGATCTCCCGCCTTGGCTACGGCTGTATTGAGCAGGACCGCATCGAAGCCGAGCTCCATGACGGCGGTTGCATGCGAGGGTCGGCCAATGCCGGCATCGACGATCAGCGGCACGCCGGGGAAATGGCCGCGCAGGCTGCGCAAAGCCGCGAAATTCTGCGGGCCCTGGGCCGAGCCGATTGGCGCACACCAGGGCATCAATAACTTGCAACCGGCATCCAGCAGCCGCTCGGCAACGACGAGATCCTCGGTCGTATAGGGAAAGACATCGAAGCCGTCGGCGGCGAGGATGCGGGCCGCTTCGACCAAAGCGAAGACATCCGGCTGCAAGGTATCGTGATTGCCAATCACCTCAAGCTTGATCCAGTTGGTGGAAAAGACCTCGCGCGCCATTTTGGCCGTGGTGACGGCTTCCTTGACCGAATGGCAGCCAGCCGTGTTGGGCAGTACCCGAACACCAAGGTCCTGGATCAATGCCCAGAATTGCCCACCTGTTTTACCGCCAGCGCTCTCGCGCCGAAGGGAGACGGTGACGATCTCGGTCGCCGATTCCTTCACCGCCTGCATCAATATCGCCGGTGACGGATATTGCGCCGTTCCCAGCAACAGACGCGAAGACAATTTCGTACCGTAGAGATCGAACATCTCTCAGCCCCCCTTCATCGGCGCCAGGATTTCGATCTGATCGCCCTCCGCCAATCGGCAGCTCTGCCGCTCACCCGCCGGCACGACTTCGCCGTTCAACGCGGTGGCCAACCAGTTGCCGATATAACCAAGCTCAGTCATGAGCGCCCCCAGAGTATCGACCGAGGCTTGACAGCGCTCGCCATTCACCACCACCTGCATCAGAAATTCTCCCTATCGTTATCCGTTCAGGATCAGCTCAGCGGCTCTCCGGGCCATCACCGGCGCCAGGAGAAAGCCGTGGCGGTAAAGACCATTGATGCCGACAATGCGGCCGCTGCGACTTACCCGCGGCAGATTATCTGCAAAGGCCGGGCGGACCCCGACGCCGGCCTCGATGATTTCCGCCTCGGCAAAGGCCGGATGCAGCGCATAAGCGGCATTGATGAGCTCTACCGCTGACCGTGCCGTGACAGAAGCTGCGCTATCGCTTTCCACCATCGTTGCACCGATCATGAAATGATGATCGGCACGGGGAATGACATAGATCGGAAAACGGGGATGCAGCAGCCTCACCGGCCGCGACAGCGTGACATCCAGTGTCCGCAGGATCAGCATCTCACCTCGCACCCCGCGCAGGCCCGGCGACGCGGCGCCCATGCCGGTACAATCTGCGATGATGTCAGCGTCATCGACCGCGCGTTCCGGATCGGCCGCGAAGGTGATCTCCACCTCCAAGGCTTGCAATTTCGCCGCGAGTGCCAGCATGGCTTGGCGGGGATCGAGATGTGCTTCGCCTGCGAAGAAGAGCCCTTGGTGGAAGCGGCCCGCCAAGTCGGGTTCCAGCGCCGCCAGTTCCTCCCCACCGACGGAGATATGTCCCGTTGTGCGACGCACGAAGCGATCGAGTTCCTGCCGGTCACGATTGAGCGCCAGGACGAGCGTACCATTGCCCACAACCTGCCCCGGCAAGGCAGCATACCACCAAGCGATCGACTGGCATCCCAGCGCCAGAATAACGGGATCGGCGCTTTCGCATTCACACCACGGCGCCAGCATGCCGCCGGCCTGCCACGACGCATTCCCGGCGATTTGTGCACGCTTTTCCAGGACCTGCACCCGACAGCCGCGCTGTGCGAGCTCATATGCAAGCGTCAATCCCGCGACGCCGGCACCACGCACGATGACGGTTGCACCCGGAGCCGTATCTGCCAGGCCGGTCGAGACAGAAATGCCGATGCGAGCCTCCATCGCCTTTCGCGTGGAAGATCCAATTCATGCTGGGAGAGGGAAGACAACGCGCACCGGTCGGAATAAGAAAGCAACAGCGACCGCACCGCTTGCACCATCCCTACGCCAGTCTGAACTGGATCAGGTTCAACGGGTCACTGTGCTGCCGAAGCCAACAATATCTCAGCCCCTTGTCGGGACTCCCCAGGTGAGCCGGGATGATGCGACCCGATCGCCGGGCTTGTCAATATGACTGTGATTGCGCATTGAAAGGCTGATATGCACCCTCTAGGAACGGATCCTATCGGAAAGGCCGCTTACGAACTCTGTTGAGCACGCAATGGTAATGGGCTGCCCCGCTCCTTCGCCTTTCGCCCGGCTTACGTCTGGGGAAATTGTGGAAATCGCTCGAGACGCCGGACGACGCCGTGACAGGAGGTGAACCTCCCCACCATCCGTCGGCGGCGGTGAAGTGCAGCCCGCATACAAGTGTTGTCGACACCCGACGTGGAGTTCTCACCGCCGCAGCGACCAGCTGGCAGAGACTAGGGTTGAAACCCAA
>DATMUQ010000039.1:0-3184 GCA_035563795.1 Terriglobales bacterium
TGTTCAGCCAGCCAGTTCGTTAACGACCGGCCTGTTCGCGGCGGATGTCCTTGGCCCAGCAGAAGCCGACCACGCCACCCTTCATGTAAGGCAGCAACAGGATCGACATCGCCGCCGTCAGCGGCAGCCAGATCGAGGCCGAGAGCCACATCGGCGGCGCATAGGCGCGTTCGATCGCCATATAAAGCGGCACGATGACATGGCCGGTCAGCACCAGGGTCAGGTAAGGCGGCGCGTCATCCGAGGGATAGATCGAATTATCGACACCGCAATATTCGCAGCGCTCCTGGATCTTCAGGAAGCGGCGGAACAGATGGCCTTTGCCACAATTCGGGCAGCGCAGCACCGCGCCACGCTTAATGCCAAGCCAGGCCGAACGGGCGCTCAGGGGCATGCCGGCGGCGGCGGGCGCACTCTCCAGCTTGGCCGCGACCGCGGCACTCTCGGTCGAGGCGATCGCGCTCTTGGTCATGACATGGTCGGGATTCATGGCGGTTCCTTCCCTCTTCCACCAATTAGCCGAGGTGGATCCGGTCAATGACGGCAGGTCTCAGTGAATTGAATGCAGTCATTTGATAATGTATGTATATAGCCGATTATGGCTGTCAAGGCCAGCGCCGGAATGCCGCAGGCTGGGATTTTAATCCCGAAAAGAATCATCCTGTATTGGCTTGGCCCGCAGGGACAGGAGCTCGGATGCAAAAGCTTCGCCTGACCGGACCGCCTGCTGCAGGCAGCTGCGCGGCAGGGTGATCGTCGCGATGGTGCCCTCGCCCCGGGCGCTCGCCAGGACCAGGGTGCCATTCTGCAGCTCAACGAAGGCCTTGGCCAGCGGCAAACCGAGGCCACTGCCCTCATATTTGCGGGCGAGGTCATTATCGACCTGGCGGAACGGCTCGAGGGCGAGGCGCATTTCCGCTTCCGTCATGCCGATACCGCTGTCGCAGACCTGCAGCTTGATATCGCCATCGATGTCTTGCCAGGCCTTCAGGCAGACCTCGCCGCCGGCGGTGGTGAACTTGATCGCGTTGGACAGCAGATTGATCAAGGCCTGCTTCAGGCGGAGTTGATCGACATAGATGATGGGCAGATGATCGGCGACCTCCATCCGCAAGGCCAGCTTGCCCTGCTCCGCCGGCAATTCCATCAGCCGGATACAGGCGGTGCACAGCGCCTGCAGGGAAACCGCCTCGGCATGCACCGTCATCTGGCCGGCCTCGATCTTGGCGAGATCGAGGACCTCATTGATGATCTTCAAGAGATGCGAGCCGCTGTCATAGATATCGCGCACATAGCCGCGATAGGTGGGATTTTCCAGCGCCCCCATCAGCTCGCCGCGCATCACATCGGAGAAGCCGATGATGGCATTGAGCGGGGTGCGCAATTCATGGCTCATATTGGCGAGGAAACGGGTCTTCAGCCGGTCCGCTGCAACCGCCTCGTTGCGCGCCGCCGTAAGATCGACGGTCAGCTTGCCGAGCCGCGTCGCCTGGGCCTGCAACTCGCTGCGGGTCGCCTCCAGCTCCTGCACCCGCTCCTGCAGCTCCGTCTGATTGGTGCGCAGCGATTGCTCGACCGCGCGCAAGGCGCTTTCATGGCGGTCACGCTCGATGGCGACGCGCACCAGCCGCGCCATCGAGGAGATGATATGCCAGTCCGCCGCCGCCGGTTCGCGGGGCTCGCGGTAATACAGCGCAAAGGTTGCCACCGCCTCGCCTGCCTCGGTGAGGATCGGCAACGACCAGCAGGCTTGCAGGCCGGCGGCCAGCGCATAGTCGCGGTAATCCGCCCAGCGCGGGTCGGTCGCGATATTGGCGGCGACGATCGGCTTTTTCAGGAAGACGGCGGTACCGCAGGAACCGACATTGTCGCCCACCACCACGCCTTCGATGGCGTCGCAATAGCGCTTGGAGAGGTTGGGCGCCGCACCGAGATACAGCCGGCCGTTATCCACCAGCAGGATCGAACTCAGCGCCGGCGCCGCCACCTCATCGACGATCTCGGTCAGCCGGTCGAAGACCTGCTGGCGCGGCAGGCCACGGGCGATCATGTCGAGAATGTCGTTCTGTCCGGCGAGCAGCAGCAGCATCCGGGCGTCCGGCTGCCCGGGCAGGATCTGCCAGGCGGCACCGTCGCCACCCGCCATTGCCGACCCCGCCTCAGCCATACCAGCCGGGATCGTGACGGCTGCATTGGTAGAGGCTTGATTGTCGGAAGCCTGGGCAAAAACGCCCGTCACCTTCGGCTCAGTCGACGTCATGTCACCTCCATGACAATTGGCTCCTCCCACCGCAAAGCCTCTTGGGAACTTTGTCAACCGCGAACCGCCATCTGCGTCCCGGACTCTACACCCATCCGCAGATATGGGATCGGCAGGTCCAGTCGCGGTCCGGGCGCTGATTCCCGGCAGGTCGCTTTACCGGCATCATCATACCGTCCCCTTAAATAAGATTGAATGCAGTCATTAAAAATTGTATGGATCACATGAGACCGGATGGACCGGTCGGCGACGGGACGACATGGAACAGAGCAGCGCCACCATCTGGCTGCCGCGCCTGGAAGGGCGCCATGGGCCACTTTATCTTATGATCGCCGATGCGCTGGAGGCGGATATCGAGAGCGGCCGGGTCAAACCGGGCGAGCGCCTGCCGGCCCAGCGCGCCTTGGCCGCCACCTTGAATATCGACTTCACCACTGTCGGCCGGGCCTTCGCCGAAGCCCGCCGGCGCGGCCTGATCGAGGCCAGCGTCGGCCGCGGCAGCTTCGCCCGCCGCCCCGTCCCGGCCGGCGATCTGGACAGTCTGGCGGCGGTCGACATGACCATGAACCTGCCGCCGCTGCCGGCCAGCCTGGATCTCAAGGGCCGGATCGAAAGAGGTTTCGCCACCGTCCTGGCGCGACCGGATTTCGCCGGGCTGCTGACCTATCGCGATGCCGCCGGGGGCGGTGCCGATCGCCAGGCCGGTCTCGCTTGGCTGGCGCCGCGCCTCGCCGACAGTGCCGCTACCACCGACCGGTTGCTGATCGCCGGCGGCGTGCAGACCGCCATCGCCGCCAGCCTCACCACCATCGCCAAGGCCGGCGATCTCATTCTCGCCGAAAGCCTCACCTATCCCGGCCTGACCCTGGCGGCACAGCAATTCGGCCTGCGCCTGCATGGCCTCGACATGGACGCGCAGGGCCT
>DATMUQ010000040.1:0-9734 GCA_035563795.1 Terriglobales bacterium
CGTCGAGGAACAGGCAATCGACGACGTTGCCGACCCGCCGAAGCCGCGCTTGAAACGCTGATCATTGCAAGATGGATGATTGCCAAACGGATGATGATATGCCGGATGACGCTTCGCCGATCACCGGCGATCGGTCATCTGTTGCGGATATCCAGGTTGTCGAGCTGCGGCGGTTCATTGGCCGCGACCTCGGCACTATCGACCAGCACATAGCAGCGATCCGGTTCGTCGCCGGAATTGGCATCGAAGAAATAAGCGAGGCTGTGGCGGGTGATGACGGTGTGATTGATGGTGTGGGAGAATTTCATGCCAAGGAAGCTCTGCCCCACCTGGACCGCATGCTCCGGATCATAGGTCAGGACCAGGCTGTCGGGCGTCGAGACATAGCTGCCCTTGATCAGGGCCGGGATGGCGAAGAAGGTTTCTTTCTGCGCGAATTGACCGGTGAGGATCATCGGTTCCGGTCCGCGATTGACGAAGATGCCGTCGCTCTCTTCCTGCCGCGTCACCTCGATCGGCTGGCGCTGGTCAAGCGCGCTCAGGCTCTTGGCATCGATATGCTGGAAGCCGAACAGCGCATCGGTCACCGGCAAAGTGCCGCGGCCGGCAAGCTGTACGGCATGGACCTTGTCGATGAAGCGATCGACCGCCTCCGAGATGCCGGCAATCTGCTTGCAGCTTTCGGCTTCGGCGACATGGGCACCGATCACCGTCGCGGCGACCGAGGCCACGGCAATATGACCGATCCGCCGCCGGAAGTGGCGGCCTTGCGTCACGCGATGTCTCATCCACTCCCCCGAGGCGCCGGCCTTGCTGCCGGACATTCTGACTTGGCGGGTTGGACTGGCGAACCAGACCGGTGATCAGCGGTACCGATGCTCTTGACTCAGATGATCTTGAATCAAAAACTCAGCGCACGCAAAGCGCGAGCGCTGCCTTCGCGGTACATCCTAATCCATCATACTATTCTTGTCGCCCCTGTCGCCGCGCTGACACGGGAGTTTAATCTTTATGAATAAATCGGGTCAGAGCAGCGGTAACGACTGGGTCAGAAACGAAACTCGTCTCGGCCGGAAGCCCCTAGAGCGCGATCATTCTCGACGGAAGCAGACTTGCTGCCGTCAAGAACGTGAATCGCCCTCTATCTTATTGAATAGAGGCGTGGGCTTAACGCCGCCGGAAGATCAGGCTGAAATTATTGGATGGCATGGCGACGATCTCCGGCGCGCCGAAGCCGGCACCGACTGCCAAAGCCGTCACCTCTTCCAAGTCGCGCACCCCCCATTCGGGATTGCGACGGCGCAGATCGGCATCGAAGGCGGCATTGCTCTCGGCGGTATGCGCACCATCGCGGCGATAGGGTCCGTAGAGATAGAGCGGCGCCCCCTTGGGCAGCAAGGTGGCGGCCCCTTGGACCAGGCCCATGGTCGAACGCCAGGGCGAGATATGCACCATGTTGATGCAGATGACGGCATCCACCGCCGTCAGCGGCCAGACCGCTGCGGTGACATCGATCGCCAGCGGCGGACGAATATTGGTGAGTCCCGCAGCGGCACTCCAGCCGGCGATGCTGTCACGCGCCGAAGCTTCCGGATCACTTGGCTGGAAGATGAGGCCGGGGAAGGCCGCGGCGAAATGGACGACATGTTCGCCGCTGCCGCTCGCCACTTCCAGCACCACGCCGCTTTCCGGCAGGACCTGTTGCAGGACGGTGCAGATCGGTTCCCGGTTACGGGCCGCGGCAGGCGCATATTGACGGAGATCCTCGGTCATCGACAACCCATCGACATCTGAAACTCCATGGATAAGGGGAAAGCCGTTATCGTAAACCCACTCTAGCCATGGAATCAGCCGCGAAACAATGAAGACATGGCTACGCCTGTAACCCGCCCATGATGGCCATGACAGGGGCGCGACGACAGCAATCCCAAGCAATTCATTACTGCTGACTGGCTGGCAATTCACCCGGTCCGAGAACGGGATAAATAATTGCGTCACACCGTTTCCCCCGCCGTCATCACCGCGCTACAATGAGCGAAAAGCTACATGAAGAAACGCTAGGGGAGTGCGCGAAATGGAAACCCGGATCGATGAGATTGCCGACGGCATCTATCGCCTCTCGACCTATGTGCCGCAGATCGCCGCACCGGCCGGCTTCACCTTCAACCAGTTCCTGGTCAAGGCCGAACAGCCGCTGCTGTTCCATTGCGGCCATCGTCGCATGTTTGCGCAGATCTCGGATGCGCTCGGCCGCCTGCTGCCGATCAATGACCTGCGCTGGCTCTCCTTCGGCCATCTCGAAGCGGATGAATGCGGCGCCATGAATGACTGGCTCTCCGCAGTCCCGCAAGCGGAGATCGCCTTCGGTGCGCTGGGCTGCATGATCTCGCTCGATGACATGGCCGATCGCAAGCCGCGTCCCCTCGCCGATGGCGAGGTGCTGGATCTCGGCGGCCGCCGGCTGCGTTATCTGGCAACACCGCATCTGCCGCATAACTGGGAAGCAGGGCTGTTCTTCGAGGAGGAAACCGGCACGCTGCTGTGCGGCGATCTCTTCACCCATACCGGCAAGGTGGCGCCGCTGACCCATGGCGACATCCTGGCCCCGGCCATCGCCGCCGAGGAGATGTTCCAGGCCTCGTCGCTCACCCCCGAGACGCCGATCATGCTGCACCGGCTGGCGGGATTGCAGCCCAAGACCCTGGCGCTGATGCATGGCGCCTCCTTCAACGGCAATTGCCCCGCCGCCCTCGATGCCCTCGCCGTCTATTACGCCGACCGCTTCCGCGAGGCGTGACGAGCTAGCGCAACACTTCCCGTGCCCCCGCCCGCAAGGCGGCAGTGAAAGCTTCCAGGAGATCGATCGACAGGCGCCAGCTCTGCCAGTAGAGGGCGATATCGTGATGGCGCCCGGGCAGCAACTCGACCAGCTCACCGCGCTCCAGATGTGCTGCCACCAGATGTTCGGGTGCGAGGCCCCAACCGAGACCGCCGAGATAGGCATGGAGATAGCCATTGGCGCTGGGCAGCCAATGGGTCGGCGGCTCAGGATCGCGCCTGGTCAGCTTGCGCATGAAGACGCGCTGCAGATTGTCCTTGTGGTTGAAGCGCACACAGGGCGCCTGGCGCAACTGCTCATAGCCGGTACCCGTGCTGAAATAGCGGCGATGGAAAGCCGGCGCGCAGACGGTATAGTTACGCACCGCCCCCAGCTTGATGATGCGGCAGCCGCGGATCGGCCCCGCCTCGGCGGTGATGGCGCCCTGGACGGCACCTTCCTTCAGCAATTGCGCCGTATGGTCCTGATCATCGATCACCACATCGAGCAGCAGCCCGCGCGCCAGCACGAAAGGGGCGATGGCCGGGATGAACCAGGTCGCCATGGTGTCGTCATTGACGGCGATGCGCAGGGTCGGCCAGCCGGCCGCCGCCTCTTCCTGTTGGTAGCCGCTTTCCGGCATCTGCCGGCGGAGATCGGCTTCCATCAGATCGACCCGCTCGAGATGGCGGCACAACAAGGCGCCGGTCTCGGTGGCGCGGCAGGGCTGGCCGCGCTTCACCAGTACGCAACCGACCCGCTCCTCCAGCAGCTTGATGCGCTGGGAGATCGCCGAGGGTGTCACATTGAGGGCGATCGCGGCCTTGTCGAAGGAGCCTTCGCGGATCACCGAACCCAAAGCCTGCAGCAGGGCATAGTCGAACATAAATTTCTCTAATCTTGAATTAGAGAGTTTAGTTTTCCTTATTTCAATAGAGAGCACAAGTTGCGGCCATCCGATGACGCCCCGCAAACCGGGCGTCACCCCCATAGACCCGGAACGGCGGCAACAGATGACCCTCACCCTCCCCTCGCTCGGCCTGCTTTCATCCGGCGATTTCTGGCGCGGCGCCTTTCTCTGCGGCTCCCTGGTCATCACCATCGGCGCTCAGGTCTCCTATCTGCTGCGCCAGGGCATCCTGCGCGCGCATGTCGGCAAGGCGGTGGCGGTCTGCGTCGGCTCCGACCTGATCTTCATCTCCGCCGGCGTCGCGGGTGCCGCCGCCTTGCTGCAGCAGCATGCGACGCTGATCCATCTACTGGTCTATCTGGGTGCGGCTTATCTGACCTGGTTCGGCGTGACGGCCTTGCGGCGCGCCTGGCGCGGCAATTCGACCCTAGCCGTGGCCATTGCCGGCGGCAACGGCGCTGCCGCTGCGGGCGATGATGCCCTGGCGGGTCGGGGAAGTCGGCGCAATATGGAGCCGGCCCTGAAGGTGATGCTGACCATGGCGGCGCTCACTTGGCTCAACCCGCATGTCTATATCGATGCGATCCTGATTCTCGGCAGCACCGGCGCCCATCTGCCGGCAGCGGCGCGGCAGGACTTCCTGGCCGGTGCCATCATCGCCGACATCCTGTGCTTTACGGCACTCGGCTATGGCGCCCGCCTGCTGACCCCGCTTTTCGCCAAGCCGCTGGCCTGGCGCCTGCTGGATGTCACCGTCGGCGTCGTCGTGCTCAGCATCGCCGCCAGCCAGATCAACCAGTAGCGGTCACCAGGAGCAGTCCACGGCTGTCCGATTTAGCGGCTGAGGATATCGGACGAGTATTGGGATCGATTGGATGTTTTCTCATGAAGCCGAGGCAAGGCGCCGTATGCGATAGCCATCACTTGCCCCCTCTCCCTAACCCTCCCCCGCGAGGGAGGAGGGAACGCTGATGCCACAGCCTTTGTGATCGATTCGACTTGAGTCGACCGCGCCCCTTTTCTTCTTCCATCGCCAGCGATGCGCCGTAGGTAAGACAAGCGCGCTGGGTTCCCTCCCCCAGTGCCGACGCATGTCGGCCTACGCCGACGGGCGGGGGAGGGTTAGGGAGAGGGGGCGACGGCGGAGACGTCATCGCAGCTAGATAACCAGACAGCCGTGCTAACGGCTCAACCTGCATTACGCGACTTCGCGCAGGCCCCGGGTCTTCAGCGCCAGATTGGGAATCTCGCCGACCTTGCAGTTATCGAGTTCCAGGCCGCGCTGATGCGATTCGCGGAAATCGGCGCCGCGCAGATCGGCCCGCTTCAAGGCGACATCGGTGAGATTGGCTTCGCGGAAATCCGCCGCCAGCAGGCGCGCCCCGCTGAGCCGCGTGCCATGCAATTTGGCGCCGCTGAAATCGGCGACGGCGAGATTGGTCTCGGAGAGATCGATGCGGGTGAGATCGGTCAGGCTGAAATCGGCGCGGAAGCCGGCCTTGCCCAGGGTCATGACCCATTCGTCATGCTCGATCAAAATGCGCTCGATCTCCTCATGGCCGATCTTGCGGAAGGCCGGCGCCGTGGTGGTGGTGAGATCGATCTTCTGCTGCGCCGCCTCGTCGAGAATGGCGCCGGTGAAATCGGCATCCACCATGAAGGCGCCGGCAACCTCGATATCGGTCACTTCCGCATGCTTGAGATTGGCGCCGCGCAGATCCGCCTGGATGAGATTGGTCTCCTGCAGCTTGGCGCCCTGCAGGTCGATCCCCTTCATCTTCGACTCGGCGAAGCTGGCGCGGGTGAGATCGGCATTCTTGAAGGAGACCATGCGCTCCTCGGCATTGCCGAGATCAAGGCGGAGATCGCTGCGCTCCAGGAAGGCATTGATCAGCTGCGCCTCTTCGAAGGAGGTGCTGCGCAGGTCGGCCTTGCTGAAATCGGCATTGGTCAGCTTGGCATTGTCGAATTTCGAGCCGCGCAGAATGGCGCCGACGAATTTGACGCCGCGCCCTTCGATATTGCGCAGCTGGCAATTGAGGAAGATCGCCTCGGAAAAATTCATGTGGCTGAGGTCGAGACCGGTCAGGTCGCAATTCTCGAACATGGCGCGGCGGCCATCGCGCCGCCCCTGCAGGTAGCCGGTGTGCAACTCATGGATCCGCTTGAGCGCGTCACGGGTGAGCAGGAAGCCGCTCTTCAATCCGCCATCCTTGGCGGGGTTCTTCTGGGAAGGTTTCATCTGGCTGTCTGAGTGTTTGCGCCAGGCCGAGCACCGGGCATCATCGATGGCGCAAGAAGAGCCATAAAGCCGACCATCCGACAATCATCAATGTGTGTTTTCAGCGAAGTATCGCTTCGAACACAGGCTGTATTTTATCGATCTGTCGGTGATGCACCAAAAGCGGTTGCTGGCAGATCAGTCGGGCGTGCGACGGGGCGACGCAATACCGCAGGCAGCTGCATTGCCACCACAAGCCATCCGACAGAATTCCTCAAAACGCCTCGACGATCTCTGCCGCATCCGCGGCACCGGAAGGAATGAAGCAGAAGGTGAGATAGGCCAGCAGACCGAGATAGGGAATGAGGCAAGGATAGGCCCAGTTGCGGCTCCAACCGATGTCGCGCAGGCGCCTGACGGTCAGCCGGAGCAGGTAGAACTCGGCACCCAGCCCGATCAGCGAAAGCGCCGTCCCGGAAGTTTGGGGATCGGCCGCACCAAGGATCCCACCGAGCACCAGGATGCCAACCATGAGTCCGACAAAGGTCAGGGCATAGGGGCCGCGTCTGACCCGCCTACCACTGCGCTCGCGGATGATACCGAAATAGGCCATGGGTGCGGCGATCAGCAGGACGATCACCGCCACGATGATGAAATGAAACACCGAGAATCCGGCCATCACGCTCTCCCGACCTAGTTGTCTGCTCCGAATCGCCACGGAAGATCCGCAGCCCCTGCAGATCGCGCCCGACGCAGCTTTTCCCTGCATCGCGCCCTTCCACACAATTCTAGCGGGTATAGAAGCATCCCGGACAGCCGCACGCAAGGCGCCTGACCGTTGCCTATCGCCAGCGGCAGTCTCTTACCGACCGGTTCCGCTGGATGGGGGGATTGCAGCGGTGAATTTCTTGCGGGGATGATCGGTCGCATCCCGCTTGGCGCTGGCCGGCAGCTTGCTATAGTGCCGCCTTCATCGCTTGCAGCCAGTGGTTTCCATGTCCGATTGCTTGTCCTTCCTTCGCCCGCCCCGTTCTGCCCGCATCCATTCTATCAGGCGCGCCCTCCTAAGCGCCGCGCCTGCCATGTTGGCTCTGATCGGCGGCATGTCGATGGGATTTGCTATCGGCCCCAGCACGGCCCTGGCGGAGCCCTTGCCCCTCGCCCATATCCCCGGCGACCAGATGCCCGACCTGAAGAACAAGGCCTTCAACGGCAATTTCGCGCTGGAGGGTGCGGCCGGCAATGCGGTGATCCGCTCGCGCTACGGCAATGATGTCGGCGGCGACGGGCAGAAGATCTATGTCTTCGGCTATCAGGTCGATCTCACCAATGCCTATGAAGTCAACGGGGCGGCCGGCGTCAGCGCCATCACTCTCGACCTGCCGAAAGCGACCGCGATCGTCGCCTGGCCCAAGCTGCCGGGCCAGGTGAAGTTCTATGTCATCGACGAGGATGGCAGCGATCAAGGCGTGAAGCTGACCGCCGCCGAGATCAACGGCGACAAGATCACCTTCCGTTTCGCAACCCCGGTCAATGCCGGCAAGACGCCCGGCAGCGGCGAGCACTCGCAATGGTTCGGCTTCGTCTCCGCGACCAGGCCGGGCAATGGTCCGGTTGAGGTGATCCCCGCCGGCCAGATCGTCAAGCCGCCCGCAGCGCCCTCGACCGCCGCCGGCGGCAAGCCGGCCGATAACCAGACAGGCACCAGCGATATCGCCGGCGATGCTCCGACGATTACCATCTTCGTGCCGGTGGGCGACCAGCCGGGCGGCAACCAGAAGAGCAACAAGCAGAAAAACGGCAACGCGAACGGTACCAATTCGGGCGGCACGGCGCCGAGTGGCAATGGCCAGACGGGGAATAGCCAGAGCGGCAACTGAGCAAGAGTGGGACGCGCAGGATCCCCTAGCCTGATTTATTCGGGACTCAGGTCTGCGGTAGCCTATACTTCTAGCGCACGACTAAGAGTCAGCATACGAAAGTATGCCATACCTAGACATATTGGGCTTTGCCGCTAGACCGATATGACAGAGCTTGAAAGCATTCAGATCGATTGCAAGAGATATCGCCAACAATGGTGGCGATTGCGTTGGCGACGTTTATTCTTCTGGATAGCGCTTCTGATCACACCGGTGGTTTACTATTGGTGCACCAAATATTCGACTGCGTTATTTTTGTTTTGGTTCTATGGAATTGTGGGCGGGCTGATGGTGCGAATGGGGCGATTTCGCTGCCCACATTTCTCTAAGCCAATGGGCCAGATAGGACCTCTTGGTAATCCCTTCACCAAAAAATGCATGCATTGCGGCATAAAGATAGGTGCCGTCGATACGCAATAGCGCTATTCGTCGGCTCAATCTGGCGAACGGATGATGGATCCTAAGAGGCCCTACGAGGCCAGCGCCTCGAAGAAATCCTCCAGGGTCGGCACCGCCATGCGCCCCCGCTTGCTGACGGCGATGCGCTGCACCTTGCGTTCGCGGTCCTTAAACAATTCCTCGGCGATGTCGAAGCCGAGCTTGCGATAGCTCTCGAACTGCGATTCGCTGAACCACTGGTCGCTGGTCGGCTCATGCGGGAAATCCGCATGGGCGAGCGCATAAGCGCGCACGCCGGCACTCTCCACGCCGCGGAAGCTCGGCTTGATGTAGATGATGTAGCCATCGGCATCCTCGCCACCGCCCTCCCGGTAATCAGCCTCCTTGTAGCCGATCTTGCCGACACACCAGCATTTCTGATCGTCCTGGTACTTGCCGTCCTGGGCATCCTCGACGGAGAGCCGCGGCTTCAGCTTCTGCAGGTCCTGGAAAGTGATGCGGACACCGAGATCGATCTCGATCTTGCGCACGGCATTGCCGAGATCCTCCAGTGCGCAATTGGGATCGCAGCCGCCATCGCTGACGATGATATAGCGGCAGCGTCGCCGCACCATCTCATAGAGACCGAGATTCTCGAAATGGCCGCCATCCGAGAGATAGACGAAATCCTTGTCATCGGTGGTGAGGCCGAAGGCTTCGTTGGCAATCCATTTGATCGCCGAATGCGGCCCGTCGAGATCGGCCTTCTCGCGCACCGGATTGCCGAGCCACCAGCCGAGCCGCACATTGAGGAGGGTCATGATGAGAGTGATCAGCGGCGAGCTGTGATAGCCCATATTGGGACTGGCGGCAGCACCCGAGATCGCCATCACCGTGCCGAGCGAAATGCCTTCATCCTCGCCCTTGGCATAATACTGGCTGTCACGGTAACCGAGCATGGCGGCACCGCTATGTAGCGCGCTGGTGGTGAAGGATTCGCCCTGGCGCTCCTGCCAGGCGAGGTTGCTGGTGCCCACCAGGTTGAGCGTCATGTTGACGATATGGAAGAGCCGCTTGCGGCCGCCGACCGTGACCGCCGATTGGCGCAGATCGGACATCGGCATGTTGTCCTTGAGCGCGAAGCCGGTGAAGAGATTGGGCTTGCGCGTGAGGTTGGTGGCGCCGAGGAATTCGCGGATCAGGCGGTTGCGATAGAGCGCATGCAGGGAGAAACGGTTGATGTTGACATAGCGCGAGGCGATCGCCGCCAGCACGGCGGTACCGATCACGCCGATCCCCAGCCAGAGCAAATCCTTCCCCCAGCTATCGCCGGCCACTGCCCGCAACAGCTCGCTGCCGAGCAGCGACTGGCCCAGTAGCACCTGGTCGAGCCCGGTCGAGAGGAAGACCAGCAGCGAAATGAGAAAGATCAGCGCGGCGATGGTGAGGCCGTTCTCGGCGATCAGGCGGGTGATCGGCGAGCGGCCG
>DATMUQ010000041.1:0-10275 GCA_035563795.1 Terriglobales bacterium
AGATTGACGGGGCTTGCAGCGACTCCCCCCGACCAAGCTAAAATGCAGCCGACACAGAGGCCCAGCCAAAGCGCCAGTCGTTGGGCGCAGAATAATCGCGTGCAAGCCATGCTGGCCTCGGAGTTCAGTCGGTGTAATTGGTATCCGCCAAAAAAGGCTGCCAATTATAGACTAATTTTTGGTTTCTTGCTGTGACTGATATCGCAAGGGGAGAGTGTGTTGTGAATAAATTCTTGTTTGGCTTGGCGCTGACTTTTCTGGTGCCGGTCGTGTCGGCTCCTGCCTGGGCAGGTTTCCAGGAAGGCGCGGACGCCTATAACAAGGGCGATTATCAGACGGCGTTGGGCGAATGGATGCCACTGGCGCAATCCGGCAACGCCCAGGCGCAGAACGCGGTTGGAGCTCTCTACGACAATGGCCTCGGCGTTGCCTCCGACGAAGCGGAAGCCTTCCGCTGGTATTCGATGGCCGCCAACCAGAATTACCCGATGGCGATGCGCAACCTTGGCACCATGTACGCGACCGGCCATGGCGTGCCCTACAATCTGCCGCAGGCCCAGCTCTGGCTTGGCCGCGCCGCCAGCGCCGGCGATTCCGTTGCTGCCAAGCGCCTGGCCGGCCTGCCACCGGTCGCCACCCTTTCCGCCGAACCGGTCGCCACGCCGCTATCGTCGGATAGCAGCGCGGTCGGCAACATGTTGCCGGCTGCGACACCCAACAGCAATTTCGGCGCGGCCACCGGTCCCAGCAACTTCGTCACCGCCCCGGCTGCCGCGGCGCCGGCAAGCGCTGCGACCGCCAGCAACACGACCGCCGGCAATGCCGCTGGCAGCACGACGGCGACAGCAACTCAGCCGGCTACCGGCGCCAGCGGGCTGACCTTCCCTGCTCCCGCCCCCGCTACCCAGGATGGCAGCGCCGCGGTGCAAACTGCCAGCGCGACGCCGACGACGGCCCCAGCCAGCACGACCGTTGCGACGACTGCCGCCGTAGACGCGACCGCGTCTGCCAGCACAGCTGCGAGTGCCGCAGCCGGTGCGGCCCCGGGCGGAACCGCCGCCGATGGTTGGCATGCTTTCGATATCGGCGACTACAAGACGGCGTTGCAGATCTGGGAGCCGCTGGCGCAACAGGGCGATGCCAATCTGCAGGTGCTGGTCGGATCACTCTACGATTACGGACAAGGCGTACCCCAGGACAAGAAACAGGCCCTGCAGTGGTATGTGATGGCGGCCGAGAAAGGTCTCGGGCGGGCACAATTGGCGGCGGGTTCCTTGCTGGCCAAGAATGGCAAGCAGCAGGATCTTGTCGAAGGCTACAAATGGCTGACCATTGCCGGCGATACGTTGCGCGGGCAAGGCGGCGATGTCGCTGCCAGCCAGGCCCTCAACCTGCGCAAGCAGATCGCCAAGAGCATGAGTGAAGCCGATATCGCCAAAGCGGAAAGTCTGGCCCAGGGTTTTCACGCCAGCTGATAACGCCGCCAGGGGATAGCCGGCCCGTACGAAGCGACTGAAGGGGATGTCAGGTTTATGACAGCTAGATTGACTCTGGCTGTCACAAAACCTACATACGACTGATGGCTGGCTCTTTGCATGCTTCCACGCTGAAGCGAGTTCCCGATGCGGTTGCGCTGCAAGGCGAGGCCGACAAGATATCATCGCAGCCGGGGGCATCGCAGCCGGCTCCGCGCATTTGGCTGCTGCTCGGTGACCGGCATGGCGATAACGCCCAGTTGCGTGCGTTGGATGCCACCTTATCCGACCTCTACGGTTGGCAAAGCCAAACCAAACAGCTGCATTTTGATCTGGGTTGTGCGACGCCCCACCGGGACCGCGGTTCATCCCTGATTGGGCTCGATCCGGAATCGCGCAGTGAATTGCAGGCCCCCTGGCCGGATATCGTTCTCGCGGCGGGGAAATCGGCAGCGTCGGTCTGTCGCTGGATCCGCAAACGCTCTGGCGGCCGGACGATCATCGTCCTGCTCGGGCGCCCGCGCGTCGCCTATCGCCATTTCGACCTGATCATCGCCACACCCCAATTCGGCATGCCGCAGGCGAGCAATATCGCGAAATGCTGCCTGCCCATCACCTGGCAGGATGAAGCGCAGCTGGCGAAGCAAGGGCGGCTGTGGGAATCCGCATGGCATCACCTTCCCCGCCCTTGGACGGCGGTGTTGGTTGGCGGCTCAACCGCACAGATGAACTTTGATACGGCAGCGGCGCGCAGCCTGCTGGACAAGCTGGCCAAGTATCAGCAGCAGCATGGCGGTTCCTTGTTGCTCACTACCAGCCCGCGCACGCCGATCGATGTGACCGAGCTGATCAATGCGCATCTGCCGCAACCCAATTACGTCTTTGCCTGGCAGCCGGGGGTTCCCAATCCGTTGCAGGCAATGCTGGCGTGGGCTGACAATTTCATCGTCACCATCGACAGCGTGTCGATGGTGGCGGAAGCCGCCAATCGCATGAAGCCGCTTTATTATTTCAGCCTGCCGCGGCCGATCCTGGATGCCGGATTGTTGCGTACATCCTGGTCGCAGCGGCTGCGTCGCCGCCGGCAACGTCGGCGCGATCTCGGCCTGCCGGACGACATCCTCGATCGCCTGGCCGATATTCTTGCCGTGACCGGCTATCTGAAGCCGCGAAATGATTACACGTCGCTTGAGACGGTTCTGCAGCAAAGCGGGATAGCCAAGCCACTCGATGCAGCCCGTCATCCGGCCGAGAGTCCGGCGATCAATCTCGTCGAACGGGAACGGATCAAAGTGGCGGAAGAGATCGCGTTGCTTTGGCAGAAAGCGACAACCCTAACGGCGGCCGGTGCCTAGCCCCGACCATCGCGGCCCGCTGTTATCGCCCTTAATAGGTATCGTTATGGGCCGATAGCTTCATGTCTTTGGGCAGCAGCAATTTGCGCCATCGGCTGACCTGCTTGGGGTCGAAAGCATGGATCGGCAATTCAGCAATGAAATTGATATAGCGCCGGGGAATCGTGGTTATCCCCCGCGGGCTGACACCGTGCACCGACTTCTCGGAATTGACGAAGCTCACGAAGGTATTCGCCGCATAAGGTACGGTATGCGAGAGGTCGATATCCTGCTGCAAGGTGCGATGCTTGACGAAGCGCGGCTTGCGTCGCCAGGCATAGAGGTCGAGATCGCCGCCGCTGACATTGTCCTGGCTGGAGCGGAAGTAGAAGAGACTGCTCAGGATCTTGTCGCATAGATCGACATGCGGGGTCTTGACGCTGCTGACAGCCACGACCGGCGTGTTCATGACGAACTGGCAATCCAGCCGCACCTCGGCGTCGCCGCTATAGCCGCGCGGCACGGCGCGCCAATCCTCGAAGCGACGATCGACGCGTTCCTCCAGTTGCGGGAATTCCTGGCGCAGATAGGGGCCGAAGACACGGACGATTTCGCGCCAGTAATCGGACGACGTATGGAAGGCAAAGAAATCCTTCCAATTCGCGCTGATCTGGTTGCTGCCGAGGACCTGGCGCACCGACAGGCGGATTGCTTCGTTGCTGCCGAAATTGCTGCGGCCGCCCAGCATCTGCATCAGGTTGGGAAACTCATTGTCGAGGGTTTCGTAGACCTGCTGCGATACGGCATTCTGCTTGACGAAATGCGCAAAGGGATGAACTGCAATATCGGCCGACGCAATACCGCGCAGCATATTCGGGGTCTCGGGGACATTGGCTGCCGCCGTTACCATTCGCTCAAAATTCCTTTCCGGCATTCCGATACTGTACTAGGCCGCGCGACGCAGGCAGAGGTCGAGGGCATCATGCCTGACATGATCAGCAGCCATCTCCCGTTCTAACAGCTCTTTGCTGACAATACCCTGCTCAAGGCATTCGCGCAGCAAATCAAAAAAGAACTGCTCCTGCTTGCGATCCGGGTGTTGTTCATAGCGCCGCATCTTTTCAATATGCAGCAACTTCTTAACAGATTTGACCACGGCTTTCGGCAGACTTGCGGGCCTTGCTTTGGTGCGGACCGTGAAGCTCACCGGCAGGCCGGTCTTCCAGGGTTGAGTACGCCGGTAGGTATTGTGCAGAATCTTCGTTTCCGGCGTCAGCCGGTCGAAGTCATTCCATACATCTTCCAGTATGCCGACCGTCTCATCCGGTTCGTATTCCAGCTTGATCCATTTCATGTAGTCCTTCTTGAACTCGAACAGTTCATCGAAGGTCTTCTGGGCGTCCCAGTGCTTCAGCTTGGCATTGTCGAGCAACATCACGGAAGAAGCGCGGTAGCTCGCGAGATCCTTGAAGGCGGGACGGATCCGGCACATCAGGGCCTTGCCCTGCATGTCGCGGGTAAACAGGTCCCAGACATCGCCGATGGCGAAACAATCGGGGTCAATGACGATGGATCGCCCCTCATAATTCATCAACTTGGGCGGCAGGAAACGTAGCGGCGTAAAGGACTGCAGATCCTCGGCTTCCCAGACCCGGTGCTCGGCGCCCCTGAGGAATTTTTTCCCTGCATGCGCATTAAGCCAGGGGTGGTCCCGGGTGTGCATGATCTCCACATCGAACTTGTCGGCGTGGCGGCTATTGCGCTTCAAGGCATAAGCAGCGACCAGGGCGCCGACAAATTGTTCGTCATTCGACTGGATGAACACCTTGTACTGCACGTCGGAAATCTCCCTGGCATCTGAAACCGAACGATCGCCTGAAGCGCGCTCGGCGAGCTGTCAGAAATGATACTGGCACTTTCATCCTATCGCAACTAAGCACCTGACATTGTGCGGTTTTGCCGCAACTTTTCGTCGAAATCCCGAGGCCGCGGCAACCGGTCGCGCGGTTGCATCCATTTGACATTCAAGGGCGCGATGCTATCTAAATCGCCCACCCGCTCCGCACAGCCCGATAGATGCAAAAAAGCCCGGTTATCAGCGACTCCTCTTTGAAGAACGCCTATCGCGTGCTGCAAAAGCATGGCTTGTGGCGACAGATTCCCATTGTCATCGGCCTGCTTTTGAACGGCTTGCTTGAAGGCATCAGCCTGACAACGCTCCTACCGATCATCGGCCTGCTATCCGGCGATAGCGGCATGAAGTCGAGCAAGTTCCAGGTCTATTTCTACCAGGTCTTCCAGACGCTGCATTTGCCGGTCTCACTCGGCAGCCTGTGTCTGCTGATCATTGTTGCGGTCATCGTCAAGGCGGTCATCAGCCTGCAGGTCAACCGCTATATCGGCATCGTGGTGGCTGAGATCGCCAGTGATCTCCGGCATCGCATCATCGACCGCCTGCTCCTCGCCCGCTGGTCTTATTACACGGTCAATCCCGTCGGCCGCTTCGTTGCCGCCATCCTGTCCGAGGCGAATTTTGCCGGCTACGCCTATCGCGCCGCGCTCTCGGTCATGGCAATGGTCATCCGCGCCCTGGTCCTGGCCGGTGTCGCTCTGATATTCGGCTGGCAGACGGCACTGGTGGCCGTTCTTCTCGGCCTGCTGATGGGCTTCCTGCTGCGCATCCTCTCGACCACGTCGCGCAGCGCGGCGAAGCAGTTTCGTGGCGCGCTCGTCGCCCTGGTCAGTGACCTCGTTGATCTCATCGTCGGTTATAAACCGCTGAAGGCGATGGGCCGTGAAGGTGTGCTGATCGCCAGCCTGCGCCGTGAAACCGGCAAGATCAAATCGGCGATGTATGAACTGGTGATGATGCAGCAGCTCACCGCTACCCTGCCGGACCTGCTGATCGCCTGCACGCTGGCGGTCGGTCTCTATTTCGTGAACCACTTCTTCGGCATCGCCCTCGAGCATTCGATCGCCTTCGCTGCTGCCACCTATGGCCTGATGAACAGCGTCGCCCGGGTGCAGAAGTCGGTTCAGGACCTGGCGCAATCCGATACGATGTACTTCGCGGTCCTGCGGCTGATTGATGAAGTCGAAGGCGAGATCGAACCGCATCGTGGCGAACTGGCGCCGACGCTCAAATCGAGCATCGAGCTGCAGCACGTCAATTTCTCCTATGGGCGCGGCACCGTTCTCGATGATGTTTCGGTCGAAATCCCGGCCGGTCGCATCACCACCCTGGTTGGTGAATCGGGTTCGGGCAAGACCACGATCGCCGATCTCATTCTGGGCCTCTTCCTGCCGAATGAAGGCCGCATCCAGATCGATGGCGTCGACCTCAATCGCATCGATATGGACAAATGGCGTTCCTCGATCGGCTATGTGCCGCAAGAGGTGCTGATGTTCAACGACACGGTCGAAGCAAACATCACCCTGAGCGATGCTTCGCTCAACCAGGACGATGTCTGGCGCGCCCTGAAGCTGGCGGGGTTATCCGATTTCGTCGCGAGTCTGCCGGAGGGGTTGCAGACGCTGGTGGGTGAACGCGGCATGATGATTTCCGGCGGCCAGCGCCAGCGCCTGGCCCTCGCCCGCGCTTTGGTGCATCGCCCGAAACTGCTGGTTCTCGACGAGGCAACCAGCGCCCTGGACCCGGCAACGGAAGCGGAAATCTGCGCCGCGGTGCAGCGACAGGCGGGCGAGACGACGGTGCTTGCCATCACCCATCAGAAGTCCTGGGTCGATGCCGCAGACCGGGTCTATCTCGTGGAACGGGGAAAGGTGACCCTGGTCAAGAGCGGCGTCACCGAGCAGAGCGATCCGCGCCCTATGCCATCTGCGGCTCAACCTCTGTAACCTTGCCGTTCTGCATCTCGAAGATCCGGTCCGCAGCTTCGATCCACAGCGCCTGATGCGTGATGGCGAGAACGGTGCGGCGGCCGGCGAGATTGCGTACGCTGTCGCAAATCTCCCGCGCTGTGTCATGATCGAGCGCGCTGGTCGCCTCATCCAGGATCAGCAGGCTGGGGTCGCAAATGAGTGCACGGGCGATCGACAGCCGCTGCTTCTGGCCGCCTGACAGCAGATTGCCGCGCACGCCGACAACTTGATCGAGGCCATCCGGCAGCTTTTCCACGAAATTCCAGGCGCCCGCCAGTTTCAGCGCCTCTTCGATCTTGTCACGCGAGATCGATAGATCGCCAAGGGTGATGTTATTGGCAACGGTATCGTTGAAGAGGATGTTGTCCTGCGGGATATAGCCGATCTGATTGCGCCATTGCGAGAGATCGGCCTTGCCCAGGGCCACATTGTCGATATAGGCCTCGCCATTGGATGGCCGGTTGAGCCCAACCAGGACGTCGGCAATCGTCGTCTTGCCGGCGCCGGACGGACCGATGATGGTGGTGATCTTGCCGGCGGGTATGGTCATCGACACGTCATGCATGACTTCCCGGTTCGGATAGGAAAAGGAGACATGCTCCAGCCGCGCCGATTGCGTCAGGGAGACCTTGGTTCCGGCCGTCAGATGTTCGGCTTCCCCTTCGATCTCGCGGATGAGATCGACGGTGCCCCAGAAAGCGGAAGAGTCGAGATAGAGCGTCTGCATGCCCTGGCGGATATCCCCGATATTGTCGGCAATGCGCCGGAGCAACCAAAGAGTCGCCACCAAGCCCTGCAATTGCAGATCGAGATAGGTATGGCCGAGAAAAATGCCGCCGATCAGCAGGATCGCCAGGATTGGCTCCTGCAAGGCGGCAACGGCGGCATTGCTGTAGGTTTCGCGTTCCAGCACCTTGCGCAGTTTGGCGATGTCGGCATCGAAGGCGGTGGCGACATGGATATGCCGGTTCATCGCCTTGAGTGCCTTGATATTGGTCAGGATCTCGCCGATCGATGAAGCCAGGCGCAGGCCATATTTGCTCTTGTTGTTGCCGGCCTTGCGCGCCATGCGCATGTAGCGCGTCACGCAGACCCAGAGGACGATCGCCGCGAACAGGGCTGCAGCCGAAAACTGCCAGGAGATGACCAGGGCCCCGATCAGATAGGCCAGACATTCAGTGCATTTGGCGAGGATGGTACCGCATTGCTTGAAGGAGAACGCGGCGCGGTCGGCTTCAATGCTGATCGCGCTGGTGAAGCGGCCCGAGGGCTGCGAGGTGAAATAGCTCCAGCGGGCGCGCATGATGGCGTTGATCAGCCGCAGCCTGATACGCGTGGTGATGTTGGCAACTTCGCGGCCGACGAAATTCATGCCGACCAGGCTGAACAGGAATTTCACGCCGACGAAGAACACCATGAAGCCAAGCAGGATGCCGAGGGTCGGCGGCAGGCTGAAATAGTCCAGGATATCGACAACCAGCCGGCCAACCAGCTTGTTCGATTGATGGTCATCACCGGTGGCCATGGAAACGATCGGCCACAGGCTGGCGATCCCGAGATTCTCGGCCAGGCCGCCGATCAGCAGCACAATCAGCACGCCGATCTGGCGCTTGTATCCGCTGAAAAAAAAGATGCGAAAAACATTAAACATGATGGATCCGGTAGCGATCTGCCGCGCGGGAGGCCGGCGCAACGATGGCAGTATCGCCTGTTCTCATGGTTTCCATAGTCGAGGTCTCAATAACCCCAGAGGTGTTGCAGACCGACAGCGCCATCCGGCGACAGGCCGATCACATGGGCCGTCAGATCCGCATCAGCGGATTTGATCTGCAATGTGCCGATGCCGCCATCACCAAGATGGCCCGGCAAGTCGCTGATCACCTCGTCAAGCCAGATGACCTCGGCGCCGAATGGCGGCAAGGTAACCTCGTGGCTGCGCCGGCGGCCGGCGGTGTTGATGACGCTGATCTCGCATCGTGCCGGCATGGTGTAGTGCAGATTGCCGCTGGCATTGGCGACGAAGACGGCCGTGCGATGGCCATCCTTGCACCGTGCCCGACCAATCACATTGGTCCGCCCCATGATCGCGATCGATGGATGCAGCCAATGCGGCAAGCTGGGAATCTGGGTGCCGAGATTGCGCCACGACGATTGGAACTCGGTCGCGTCCTGATCGCCGGTGACACGGTGGCGAATGATCAGATCGGCGGTGGTCACCAGGCGCTGCGGCGCCAGATCTACCGACAAATGATCCGGAGCGACCAGCGCCATGGTTGCCGCGCGTTGCGCCGCCTCGGGTGCCGTCTTCAGGACCTCATCCATCAAAGCCGGACCGATGAAGTCCTTGCGGTAGCGGCTATCGCCCAGGAACTGGCCGGCGCGATCATAGAAGCGCAGATAATAATCGTCGAAAGGCGGATTGGAGGCGTCGAAATTGAAGCCGAAGCTCAGCGGACTGTTGCTGCCCAGGATAGGCAGGCAGCATGGATGGATCATGAAGCCAGCCGCGGTTGCGCGTTCGATCAGCTGCCGCTCTTCCGGCTTGAAGACGATGTTTGACCGGTTATCGACACCAACCCGGCAGAGATGATTGCCGCTCAGGCTGGCCTGCTTGCCGGGGTGAGTTGATATCCCCTCCTCCAGCGCATACCAGAAGGAGGTTCCATAGCCATGATAGCCGAGCGCGTAATAGTGCCGCGCATTGTCGGCATCTTCCGCTTGTGGCTTGAAATGCACTTCCTCGAGCGGGCGGCGGCGGCTGCGCTTTTGCAGGGCCTTGTCATTGTCATGGCCAACCGTGATCTCGTCATTCGATCCCATGTCGAGATCGTAATTCGGCACTGTCATAATGGCATGGCCGCGGCGGACGACGCCATCGATCAGGCGGAATTCCTGGCGTCGGTTCGGGCTCTTGAAGAACTGATGCGAGCCGTGGACGATGGTGAAGGAGTCCTTCCAGAACACATCGGCACAGGGCCGAAACCGATAATGCCGCCCGCGGGTCAATTGCGGATGGGTGATCCAGATGCGCAGGCAGACAGCATCGGCCCGTTGCGGCATCAACTGCTTCAGGTTCAGGTTGACGGCCTGGTTCGGACCGAGGATGCGATAGCTGCGCTCGGTACCGGCCTCGGTGATCAATTCGAAGCTGAATTGCAGCGGATCCTTGATGCCGAAGAATTCTTCGAAATGATTGAAGATCAGCGCGTCGACATCATCGATCTCTTTCGGCACTGCCAGCGTGCCGCCGCAGAATTCCCAATTCTCGGCCACCCAGTGAACCGGCTTTTCCGGCGCGGCGACCAGCATCTGCCGGAGCACCAGGCGATAATTGGTGGTGACATCCCGGCCACCGACCAGGACCGCATCGAGATCCGCGACGTTCTCGGCATTCAAGGGCAAGGCGCCGCGCGGATGATCGGAGAGGAAATCGTTCGATAACCAACGGCAGTCGAGACCGCCGGCGGCTGCCTTGGCGGTTTCGAAGAAGCCGGCATCGCCATAGACGCCGATGCGCCGGGCCTGGTCACGGGTGATATCGGCGATGGCCTGGGGCAGGCTGCGGCTGGCCCTGGTTTTACTTT
>DATMUQ010000042.1:0-3608 GCA_035563795.1 Terriglobales bacterium
CACACATTCCCCCAAGTCTCATTCGATCCGGTCTTAGTCGACGATGGCGATGGTGATCTGGGCATAGTTCCAGATCGGGCCCGGGTCATAGCCGACATCCGGATTGGTCGGCGTATAGACATGGCCGTCACCGGGCTCGAAGGCACGGCTCCAGGCGGTGAGGCCGAAGCCATAGGCGCCGGAGGAGAGGCTGGCCGGCACCGACCAGACGACCTGGCGGCTGAGCGCATTGTCGCCGGGCGATTTGTGCCAGTAGTCGGCCGTCGCTGCCACGAGGCCTTCCAATCCTTCGAGGCCGCTCACCAGGGCCGGATTGCCACTGCCACAACCGCTGCCGAAGAGCTGGACGGAACGCAAATGCGTTGCCGTCACCTGCACGTTGAGCACCACCTCGATATCCTGGTGGTTGCGGAAGATGGTCGGACAATTCAGCGGCAGCGGCTGCAAGGCACCGCCGGGCAGGCGCCAATAGAGTGCCGTGATCTGCGGTGCCGGATAGGAATTGTCGACCTCGATCCGCACCGGTGCTGCCGTGCCGATCGGATTGACCGTGCTGCCGCTGAGCTTGCCAAGCTCGAGCTGCATCTCGATCAGGCCATTGGGCGCGCTATGCCACTGCAGCAGGTAGTGATCGCCGGGAATCCATTGGTCGGCCGGATTGAGCACTTCCCACCAGCCGCCCGGCAGCTGCGCCATAGCCTTGTATTGCAGGATCGGCGGGCTGCCGACCACGCGCCAATTGCTCCAGGTGTCGAGGATCGGCGCCGAGGGGCCGAAGCTGGCGCCGCCATTGGTGCTGACCCGTGCATTGATGCGGTAATGCGTGGCGGCGGTGCCGTTCTTCAGATGATGATTGCAGCCCCAGAATTCCAGCAGGCCAGAAACGGGGGCGGTGGCATGCACCGTCGCGGCGGGTATCTGTGCGACCTGGCCGGTGGAATGTGGCCGATTGGGCCGCACGGCATAGCCGCTGGTGGTGTCGATGAAGGGGAAGGTGCCGGCACCGCTGGGATTCTGCAACGGCATATGACCGAGGACGACGATCTCCGGTTCCGCGCAGGCACCGAGCGGCGGCTGATGGCCACAGGTCGGCGTCGCGAAGGCGATCGGGTTGGCGACCAGGGTCACTGGCGGAATATAGCCGGCATCCCAGCGGGTATCGAACAGGCCCTCGCTATAGATCACTTCTTCCGTGCCGTCGCCATCGACGTCCTGGGTGACGCCGAAAGTGATGTCAGGCACATCGAAGATCGGCAGGAATTCCGGCACGTAGATATCAATGCAGCGCAGGAACGGACCGATCCAGGAACGCGGGCCGATCGCCGCGGCAACATCGCCGGCGATCTCGAAGCGCTTCTCCGGCTTGGGACCGAGATGATCCTTGATCTGTTCCAACACATGCTCGCTCAAAGGCGGTGCGACCTGCGTGGTGAAGGCGCGCCACTCCAGCAATGAGGTCGCTTTGGTCATCTGGCCGACACCTTGCTGGAAGTCGCTCTGCAATTGCTGTGCTGCCTGCGGGCCGATCGCCTGGGCCAGCACCGCTGCCGAGCCGATGCCGCCGCGCAGAAAATCGAGCGGCCCGGGATCCGGATTGGGACCGATATGCACCGGCACTTCGACATAGGCCTGCAGCCGCTTCAGGATGTCGCCGAGATCGGGCTTCACGAAAATTTCCGGGAAGCAGATGCGCTCACGGCGCCAGCGCAGGATCCAGTCGATGTCGAAACGGGGAACCCAGACGCAGAAATAGCCGCAGGCATCGGTGACGGTATGGGCGATCTCTTCGCGGCGCCAGAAATAAGGCCAGTACCAGCCGAAATGCCAGCCGACGGGGAAATAGCCGAAGATGTTGACGTCGGTGTCATAGACATGGACGGTGGCGCCGGGCACGCCCCAATCATCGCCGGAGACGGGATCGTGTTTGACAACGCGGCCGCAGATACGACGGAAGAGCAACAGATTGGGATCGATGAGCCATTCCAGATCCTTGCGCAATTCGGCGATGGTGCGTCCTGCGAGCTTGTCGGCGCTGACGCCGGTCAGTTGACTCAACCGTGCCGCGGATGTCTTGGTGAGGGCGATTGCATCCGGATGCGGCGTTGCAGTTGCTGATTTGGTATTGGCCATGGCGATATCTCCCCTTCTTTGTCGTTGCTGAACGCGTTGATGTGCTCCTCAGAAAATCCGTAATGGCGAGTCACGTGGTGGCGCAGCGCGCTGCACAGAGTGATGCGGCGCACAGTCGGTATGCGAGAGAGGTCGGGTTTGAAAAAAGTGTTCGATGCCTGCTTTTCATGATCTTGGCCCCAAGCTTCGAACGGCAAAAAGCCGCCTGCGCGCCGGCCGATTTGGCAAGCACGGTGCAACTCAGCTCTGTGGCCGATTACGCATCACCTCTGCCTGGCGATGCGGGCCATCTCACTGCCGTATCGAGAAACTCTTTTAAGCAGATACTGGTGATCGAGCATTCCGACATGCGCGCTCGATCAACGCACTTCCCTGTGCAGCGCTCACATGCGCTGCTCTACGTCATGCCGCACGTGACATCGTCGGTATTGTCATGCCGCTTTACTGAACCTCGTGCCACTTACTCATGCGGCAATCGCAGCAGCAAGAGTCAAAGTTGTGACAAGAGATTCATGTGATGCGTCGGCATCTTTATCAAGGGATGAGGGAGCAGATTTAGCGATTTTGCTCGGTGTGAAAAGAGCTGAGTGACGCGGAGTTTTTACATCAACGCACAACCCGATTGTCATAGTGGATGATGTGCATGCGCCTGCATGTCTATGGCTCGTGTGAGCGCTGCAATCGCATTCACTGGGCGATATTGGCGTTTTATGCATGCATGGATTTGTTCACTCATGCATACGAATGAGAAATATGCTTCGTGGTGTGAGAGAAAGAAAATTGACCTGAAGTTTCAGACCACCTGCCGCGCACATTTGCAAGATGTGGCGTCAGAACAGCCGCCAATGCAAGGCCACGATTTTACCGTGGAACCTGCAAACGGGTGGTGGGAAGCTGCCTTCGCGCCGCTGCAAGGAAATCCTGCGATACTTGGACGAAACACCGCGCGCCAGCGCGGGTTGCGTGGCAAGTACTAGTGCGAAGACATGAAAAAGCCCCGCAGCTTGCTGCGGGGCTTTCGCTTGACTGACTTTCTGCGCCTTGACGCGATCAGCCGCGCCGGCGGCGCCGGCGTCCGCCCTCGTCATCACCGCCGGTGGCGGCGACTTTCGGTGTCGGCAGGTTGACGGCCTTGGCGAGATGCGGATAGGGCGCCGTCTTGTGCGGCAGGGCCATGGCGCCGACGAAATGCTCCTGGAACTTCGGCTCGACGGCGGTCTCGACCTTCTCGACCTGCTTCACCACCCGGGCGATCTCGTCACGGGCGGCGCGATTGAGGAGGGCGATGCGGGCGCCGGTGCCGGCGGCGTTGCCGGCGCTCGTCACCTTGGCGAGATCGCAATCCGGGATCATGCCGAGCACCATGGCGTATTTGACGTCGATATGGCTACCGAAGGCGCCGGCAAGCGTGATGCGGTCGAGCTTGTCGATCTCCAGCTTGTCCATGAGGAGGCGGGCGCCGGCATAGAGCGCCGCCT
>DATMUQ010000043.1:0-6109 GCA_035563795.1 Terriglobales bacterium
CGACCCGTCCGGCAAGCGAGGAGATCACCCGCAGCCCCGGCAGCGCGGCAGCCGCTTCCGCCAATTTGTAGCCCTCGGTGGTGCCACCAAGAATGAGCAGGGTCCTGGTCGTCATCGTCTTGCCGGTCGGTTTCGCCAGTAGGATTGTTGCGTGAACTATGCTTGGTTGTGAACTCGCTTGTGACTAGCGCGAATCCCGCGCGAAGACAATTGCGCGACGGATGAGCATGGCTGAGGCGATGAGCGAGGGCAAAATTTTGGGCAGCAGGATAGGTGCGGGGTTGGAGATCCGGCCGGCGGATCTTGCCGATATACCGCGCCTGGCCGTCCTCTATGCGACGGCCCATGGCGAGACCTATGCGCCGATCTTCGGTGCCGCCTATGTGCCGCTCGCTGTGGCCGCGACCGAGACTGTGTGCGCCGGATTTTTCGGCGATAGCAATGTCGTGCTGCTGGCGCGGTCCGATGGTGCGGATGCCGGCTTCCTGTATCTCGCCGCCGGTCATCTCGAGCTTCTCTATCTCCTCCAGGCATATCAGGGCCGGGGCATCGGCCGCGTGCTGATGCGCCAGGCCTTGGCAGCTGCGGCGCAACGTGGGCGCTCGGAAATCACCTTCAACGTGCTGCCGGCCAATACCGGCGCCATCCGCTTTTATGAATCGCTGGGCGCGGCGCGGATCGGCAGCGTGATCTGTCAGCACGAGACCGGCCCCTTCGAGGATTGGGTGTTCCGTCTCGCCGTGACCGGCTGATCGCCGCGCCGGCTGGCAAACTTCGCAAGCGCGATCAAAAGCCCCGGCGCTAGAGTTCCGGCGTGGAGGATCAGATGAAACCGAGCACCAGCCTGGACTATCACCGCCGCATCGACCGGGTGATGCGCCATATCGGCGATCACTTGGACGAGGCACTGGATCTCGACAGCCTGGCGATGATCTCCTGCTTCTCGCCCTGCCATTTCCACCGCATCTATGCCGGCATCACCGGCGAGACCGTGGCGGAAACCCTGCGGCGGCTGCGCCTGTCGCGGGCGGCGGGCGATCTCGTTCAAGGCGAGCGGCCGATCGCCGGCATCGCCGAGCGGGCAGGCTATGGCAGCGTCGCGGCTTTCACCCGGGCGTTCCAAAGCGGCTATGGCATCACCCCGGCCGCTTATCGCCAGCGCGGTTTCCTGGTCTCTCCGCTGCCCCTGCAACCAGACCCGGAGACCGGCATGTATCCCGTCACCATCGATGACCGACCGGCAACACGCCTCGCCGCCTTTCCCCATCGCGGCTCCTATATGGAGATCGGCACGGCTTTCGACCGCATGATCAATTGGGCCATCAGCCGCAACCTGCTCAGCGAGACGTGCCGCATGATCGGCGTCTATTACGACGATCCCCAGGCTGTCGCCGAGAAGGATCTGCGCTCGGATGCCTGTCTCAGCGTGGGGCCGGAGATCAAGCCGGAAGGCGATATGCGTGTCATCGATCTCGCCGCCGGACGCCATGCGGTGCTGCTGCATCGCGGCCCGTATGGCGAGCTCGGCAAGGCCTATGCCTGGCTCTATGGCACCTGGCTGCCGCAAAGCGGGGAAGAGGCCGCCGACCGGCCGGTGCATGAAGTCTATCTCAACAATCCGCGCGATTTGCCGCCGGCGGAATGGCTGACCGAGGTTTGCCTGCCGCTGGTAGCACGCTGAGACGGACGTGGTTTAACGGGCGAGCGGCCGCCACAGAAAGACGCGCTGCTCGTCCGAGAGGCCAAGCCCGCGATGACGTTCGCGGATGGCGGCGAGGCCGGGGCCGAGATGGCCCATGTCGCGAAAGCCGAGCCGCCGGTAATAGGGCGCGTTCCACGGGATGGTGCTGAAGGTGCTGAGGGTGAGGATTGGCAGTCTCTGCGATCTGGCCCAGGGCTCGACGGCATTGATCAACTGGGCGGCGAGGCGATGGCCGGCATGATCCGGCAGGACATCGATCTCCTCGATATAGGCGCCGCCATCGACCGCGGCGAAGGCGCAGAAGGCAACCGGCTGTCCGCTATCGACGCCCGCCAGCGGTTCCATCACCAGGGTCTGACCGGCAGCGATGGAGGTGGCGAAGGTTTCCGTCGATCCTGGTGCCGCATCGGCCACCCAGGCGAAATCCGTCTGGCGGAAGCGCTGCGCCGCCGTCTGCTCGATCGCCCGCAGGCGACCGATCTCCTCAACACGCGCGAGGCGCAGGCGGTAGCGCTCGCCGCTCATCCAAGCGTTACCCCGCGGATGTCGAACCAATAGCTGGCGACCGCGAAGACGATCTGCAGCGCGATCCAGCTTGCGAGGACGGGACGCAGCTTGTCGTGCCGGAACTTCAGGCAGGCCCAGGCGATGCAGGGCAGGATACCCGGGAAGATGAAGAGGCCGATCGCCTTGCCGATCACCGCCAGCACGAAAGCCTCGTGCGCCGCGTCGCCCGCCAGCTGCCCGGCGGCGAGAGCGAGCGCCAGACCGAGCAGGACGGCGACGGCAAGGACGATCAGCAGCCCCTGTTTACGCGACATCGATCTGCCGCCGCTCAGTGATGATGGGCTTCGTGCAGGATCTGGTCCTTGAGGCCGGTCTCATAGGCGGCACCTTCCGGCGTCAGCACACAGCCCAGCGGGAAATGCGACTGGATCAGGCCCTTGCGCTGCAAGGCGGCCCAGGCGGACTCATTGGCGAGGCCCGAGGCATCCTGCGAGCGGACGATATAGGCGCCGAGATGGAAATGGTCGCCATGGGGATGCGGCAGGCGGCTGATCATCACGTGACCTTCCTGCTCCGCCGGGGTGCTATAGCCCTCCATCTTCGCCAGTTCCTGGAACAGGGTCAGGGTCTTCAGTTGCAGCGGGTTCAGCTTCAGCGGATTGATCTTCGGCGGCATCTGGTCTTGGCTCCTTGCGGTCTCGGCCGGCGCAGTCTGTCGCGTACCGGCCAGGAATTGGGTGAGAAAGTCATCCTGCGGCGGATCGTCGTCCCGGTTCATCATGCCACGATCCTGCGCGTGAACATCAGTCGCGGAAATTCACATATTGCAGCGGCTGCTCGATCTTCATCGCCTTGACGAAAGCGATTGCCTCCTGCAGGTCGTCGCGCTTCTTGCCGGTCACGCGCAATTCATCGCCCTGGATCGAGACCTGGACCTTGAGCTTGCTGTCCTTCAGCTCCTTGACGATCTTCTTGGCGAGGGTCTGCTCGATGCCCTGCTTGACCACCACTTCCTGACGTTCGGAACCATGGGTGGCCTTCTGCGGGTCCTTGAACTCCAAGGCGCCGGCATCGAGCTTGCGGCGGGTGATATAGACCTTCAGCAGCTCCTGCATCTGCTTCAGCTTCAGTTCGTCATCGGCGTGCAGGGTGATGACTTCTTCCTTGCGTTCGATGGTGCAGATCTTGGCACCCTTGAAATCGAAGCGGGTGCCAATCTCGCGCACGGCGCCCTGGACGGCATTATCGACCTCGGCGAGATCGGTCTTCGAAACGATGTCGAAGCTCGGCATGGCGGTCTCCTCAATCTGGTGCCGACATCTGAGACGGAAAGGGTAAAACACCCGGTCGGCAGAATCGGCGGCAATCTGCCATATTTGTCCGGTCAGGGCCAGATCGGCGGTACCGTCTTTGTCCCTGTCGGCCGGTCCGCGGAATTTTCGGTGAATTCCTGGTATCTATCTGAAATCTCCCCATTTCTGGCAGGGTGGGAAGCTGAAGCGGCGGGCCGATTGCGCCCGTTGAAAAGGACAAGATAATGGGGCCAGCGCAAACCCTTTCGCAGCCGAAACTGACAGCCCGGCTACTGACCACAATGGTCACCCTGGCGATGATCGCCTTTGCCGCCAATTCGCTGCTGGGCCGTGCCGCCCTCAAGACGACCAGCATCGACCCTGCCAGCTTCGTGGCGATCCGGCTGATCTCCGGGGCGGTGGCCCTCTGTCTCATCGCCGGCTTGCGGGGTGGGTTCAGTTGGCGCATGGGCCGCTGGATCTCGGCGATCGCCCTATTCGCTTATGCTGCGGCCTTCTCCTTTGCCTATCTCGGCCTGCCGGCGGCGGTTGGCGCTCTCATCCTGTTCTGCGCGGTCCAGGCCACCATGATCGGCTGGGGCCTGTGGCGGGGCGAGCGGCTGCGGCCGTTGCAGATCGTCGGCTTCTGCCTCGCCATCGCGGGACTTGTCGCCTTGCTGCTGCCGGGATTGTCGGCACCGCCGCTTTGGGCGGCCCTGCTGATGGTGATCGCCGGCATTGCCTGGGGCGTCTATTCGCTGCTCGGCCGCGGCGCCCGCCAGCCGACCCAGGCCACTGCCGGCAATTTCCTGCGGGCGGCACCGATGGGCCTGCTGCTCTGCCTGCTGGTGCGCCATGGCGGCGGCCTCGGCATTGCTCTCGATCCGGCTGGGGTGATCTATGCCGTGCTCTCAGGGGCGATCACCTCGGGCGTCGGCTATGCGATCTGGTATGCCGCCTTGCCGGGCCTCACCGCCACCATTGCGGCAACCATCCAGCTCAGCGTGCCAGTGATCACTGCTTTGGGTGGCGTGATGTTTTTGAACGAGCCGGTCAGCCTGCGCCTGCTGCTGAGTTCGGTTGCCATTCTCGGCGGCATCGGTCTGGTGATCGCCGGCAAGCGGCGCGTCTGACCCGCCGTTACGCGGCGCGGCTTTGTTCCGGCACGGCAGCAGGAGCGGGTTGCGGCGGCAGGGCGATCAAGCGCGGGATGCGGTGGTACCACAGCGCCAGCGGCACCGCCCGCAACACGAAGAAGCTCAACAGGGCGAACCACAGCCCACCATTGCCGAACAAAGGTGCGGCAATGAGTTCGATCATGGTCGCCATCAAGGTCGCGATCAGCATGCCGTTGCGCATGTCGCGGCCGCGCGTGGCGCCGATATAGATGCCGTCGAGCTGATAGCAGGCGACGGCGATAACGGGCGTGGCAGCGACCCAGGGGAAGAAACGCTGCGCCAGCGCCAGCACATCCGGTGTTGCCGTGAACAGGCCGAGGAGATGCGGCCCCAGCGGTATGAGGACGAGGCTCATGACGACGGCAAGGCCGACCGCCCAATAGGCCGAGAGGCGGGTGGCGCGGCGCAATCCGGCGGCATCGCGGGCACCGATCGCTTGGCCGGTCAGCGTTTCCGCCGCCTGGGCGAAACCATCGAGGCCCTGGGCGATCATGGCGACCAGGCCGAACAGGATGTGATTGGCGGCGAGCGTGACATCACCGAAATGGGCACCCAATCGCACGAAACAGATGAAGACGAACATCAGCGCGAAGGTGCGAATGAAGATGTCGCGATTGACCGCCATCATCTCCACCAGCCGCCGTGGCTCCAGCACCAGCGTCCAGCTCGGCCGGCGCGCCGGCAGTTGCGCCTGCAGCCGGATGACGACGCCGAGGCCGAGCAATGCGGTCACCGTCTGGGCGATGGCGGTTGCCGTCGCGGCCCCGTCGACACCCATGCGGAGATGCAGCACGAAGAGCATGCAGAGGAGCACGTTGAGGAGATTGAGCCAGATCTGCAGCGCCATGGCGATGACGGTGCGCTGGGTGCCGAGCAGCCAACCCAGCACCACATAGAGCAGCAGGTCGAAGGGCGCGCTGAACAGGCGGAAGGTGACATAGCGGCCGGCATAATCGCCTACCAGCGGGCTCGGTCCATAGAACATGACGCCGAGATGATTGACCGGCACCATCAGCATCCACAGTACGATGCCGAAGAAGGCGGCCAGCACCAGGCTGCGGCGGAACACCGCCTGCAATTCGCTCTCATCGCCGGCGCCGAAGGCCTGGGCAGTGAAGCCGGCCGTGCCCATGCGCAGGAAGCTGAAGGCCCAGAGCACGAAGCCGCAGAGATTGGCGCCGATGGCGACACCGCCCAGCGATCCGGCATCGGCGGTATGGCCGATGAAAGCGGTATCGACCAGGCCCGGTAGCACCGCCGTCAGATTGGCGCAGATGGCGGGCAAAGCGATCGCCAGGATACGGCGATGCATCTCCGGCGGCTGGGGAAGGGGATGGGCGGCGGTCATGGCTTCGGTTCGGTCAGATCGAGCGATCACGGTTCCGTGATCATTGGGCCGGATCATAGGCGGGAGCGGGCGGATTCCACAA
>DATMUQ010000044.1:0-2881 GCA_035563795.1 Terriglobales bacterium
TGGCGGCGACGGTGCATCAATTCGGGGTCGACGGGCTCATCCTCGCAACGCTGCTCTGCGGCCTTCTCCTGTTGGCGATCGGCCTTCTCAGGCTCGGCACCTTCATCAAATACATTCCCTATCCGGTGACGGTCGGCTTCACCTGCGGCATCGCCATCATCATCTTTGCGAGCCAGATCAAGGATCTGCTCGGCCTCACGCTCAGCGTGCCGGAGCCGGGGGCCCTGGTGCCGAAGCTGATCGTGCTGGGCGATGCCTGGTCCACGCTCAATCCGGCGGCACTCGGCCTCGCTGTCCTCACCATCGCCGTCATCCTCGTCATCCGCCGCTACCGGCCGCATTGGCCGATGATGCTGATCGCCGTCGCCATCGCCTCGCTGGCCGGCTATTTCCTGCATCTGCCGGTGGAGACCATCGGCACCCGCTTCGGCGGCATCCCCGATCAGCTGCCGGCGCCGCATCTGCCGGAGGTGTCGCTGGAGAAGATCACGGCGCTGCTGCCGGCCGCCTTGTCCTTCGCTTTGCTCGGCAGTATCGAGAGCCTGCTCTCGGCGGTGGTGGCAGATAGCATGTCGGGCCGCCGCCATCGCTCCAATTGCGAGCTGGTGGCCCAGGGCATCGGCAATATCGCCTCGGCCTTGTTCGGCGGCATCTGCGTCACCGGCACCATTGCCCGCACCGCCACCAATGTGCGCGCCGGTGCCCGCGGGCCGATCAGCGGCATGCTGCATGCTCTCTTCCTGCTGCTCTTCATGCTGCTGGCGGCGGGACTTGCCTCCTATATTCCGCTGGCATCGCTGGCCGGCGTGCTCGCCGTCGTCTGCTGGAACATGGCGGAGAAACAGGCCTTCGCCGTCCTGGTGCGGGCCTCGCGTGGCGACGCCGTGGTGTTGCTGGCGACCTTCCTGCTGACGGTGTTCCGCGATCTGACCGAGGGCATCCTGGTCGGCTTCGGCCTTGCTGCCTTGCTCTTCCTGCATCGCATGGCGCAAGCCGTGGCGGTTGAGAATGTCGAGCATCCGGCCCCCATGATCGAGGCCGATTTGCCGGATAGCGTCAATGGCGGTGGCGCCGGCACACCGCGCGGGCACTACGACAGCGCCATGGCGACCGATCGCGATGTCGTCGTCTATCGCATCTCCGGTGCCTTCTTCTTCGGCGCGGCGGCCAGCGTTGCCGCGGCGCTTGATCGCATCGCCGAGCGGCCCAAGGCCTATGTCATCGATTTCTCGGCGGTCCAGATTCTGGACTCCAGTGCGGCGGCCACCATCGAGGCCTTCGTCCATAAAGCGCAGAAGCGGGGTGCCCTCATCTATATCGTCGGCGCCCGGCCGCTGATCCGCCGCGGCCTGCTGGCGCATCATTTGCGGCCACCGGCGGTGCGCTACCGGGTCGATGTCGAGGATGCTCGGGCGGCGGCGCATGCCGAGCTGGCGGGGCAGCCGGCGCCAACGGCATGAGGGACTGGGGCTGACGAAGTTTCACTGGCGCAATCCCGGCCGTTCGCGTCCCTTTCCGCCGGGTAGGCGCTTTTTCCCGCATTGCCTGTTGATGCAGGTCAAGGCGTTGACGGGCCTATCCATTTAGCCTTGCTGAAGTTGACGGCAACGGAGACTTATCATGGCAAAGCATGGAAGAAGTCGCGCGATATCACGGCGCATGATGAACCCCGGCTTAGGGCTTGCCCATATGATGCTTGCCGGTTTGGTCGTGCTGGGCGTTGCGACGATCATCGCGCATCGGGCACGGGCGCAGGACGTTGCTGTCACCTATCCCGCGATCGGCATGATGAGCGGTGGCTGCCCCGCTATGGGATGGGGCGGTCCGATGATGATGGGCGTTGCTGCGGGCTCCGTGCCCTATGGCATGATGGGCTGGAACAACGGCTCTGACGGTTCGACTTTCATCTATCACGGCATGATGGGTGGCAATCGCGTCATTCAGAACAGCGTCATCGCCGGCAATGCGACATCCGGCAACCTGCCGCAGGTGACCATGCCGCCCAGCGGGATGGGGCCGCAGATGATGGCCGGCAACACGATCCCCGCCTGGCCAAGTCAGGCAGCGGTGATCGAGGGGCGGCTCGCCTTCCTGCGTGTGGCCCTGAGTATCACGGAAACGCAAAGCGCTGCCTGGAACGCCTATGCCGATGCGGTGCGCAATCACGCCGGCCGGATGCAGGACACCTATCAGCACCATGTCGATGCGATGATGCAGGGTGATGCCATCAGCCGGATTGATGCGCGCATCCAGATGATGGAGGCGATGCTGGACGCCATGAAGGCGATTCGTCCGGCGATCGATCAGCTCTATAAAGCACTGACCTCCGATCAGAAGCAGCTTGCCAATCAGCTGATCGGACCGGATTGCAACGGGATGTGAGCTTTCAGTCGGCGAGCCCGATTCGAGCACCGTCATTGCGTTTTTGCGTTGTTGATTGCCAAACCTGATTACAATTTCCGCGTATCTCTGCGCACGCCCTCTACAACCCGACGAAATTTGCGATAAACTCACACCGAATCCGATGTCGCCCGTTTGCGGCATGGGATCGTCATGACAGCGAAAGCGGGACGGCCGACACGACTTCGGTCGTGGTCTTTGGAGCCCACAGTCCGCGCAGCTTGGCATGACATCTACCTAGCCTGATGAATTGGGGGACGTTGGGAAGGGATCATGATGGGGGATATGCCAGCCACCAAGCTGCATGTCGTCACCACGCCGGCGCCTGCGCGGCAGGCGGCGCGACGATCACGAACTTATTGGCGGTTGCTTGCCTGCGCGCTGAATGCGGCGATCTGGGTGATCGCCTGCGTCTTCCTGGATGCCGGCTGGCTGGCTGGCCTCTTCGCCGGCATCATCGGTTTCCTCGCCGCCGCCATGA
>DATMUQ010000045.1:0-4924 GCA_035563795.1 Terriglobales bacterium
TTCGGACCGCTGGCGCCGCCAGATCCATCCCGACGACATGGAACGGGTCAACAAGGCCTGGTCACTCGCCGAAAACGGTGAGCCGCTCGACGTCGAATATCGCATGTTCCGCACCGATGGGCGGCTGATCTGGGTGCATGATCGCGGCACGCTGGTGGTCAGCCGGGACGGCTCGCCTTTGCGCATCGACGGCATCACCCAGGATGTCACGCTGATGCGCGAAGCCGAGGCGAAAGCCAAGGAAGCCGAATTCCGCTACCAGACCATTGTCGAAAACCAAGCCGAGCTGATCTGCCGCTACCGCACCGATCTCACGCTGATCTTCTGCAACGATGCCTATGCGCGGCTCTATAACAAGAAACCGGCCGGCCTGATCGGCAAGAACTTTGCCGACTTCCTGCAGCCGAGCGAATTGGGCGAAATTCGGGAAGTGACCGACCGTCTCACGGCCGGCGCGGCAATTTCCCATAACGAGCAGTCGAAACTGCTGCCGAATGGCGAGACGGTCTGGTTCAGCTGGTCCGATGTCGCCATCTACGATGCCGATGGCAAGATCCGCGAGATCCAGGGGATCGGCCGGGACGTCACCGTGCGGCAAAGAATTGAGCGCGAGTTGCTTGCCAGCGAACAACGCTTGCGCCTGGCGATTGAGCATATTCCCGATGCCTTTGCGCTGTATGACGTGAACGACCGGCTCATTCTCCATAATGCACGCTATATCGACTATGAGATTTGCCCGCCCGGCATCCAGCCTCTCGGTCTCACCTTCGAGGAAATCGCCCGCGGTCTCGCTTATTCCAAGGTTGTCCCCGTTCAAGGCAAGGGAGCCCCGGAAGATTGGCTGAAATATCGCCTGGAGCGGCATCGCAATCCGCCGGCAGAGCCCGTCGAGGTCGAGGTGTCGACCGGGCGCTGGCTGCGGGTGAGCGAGAAGCGCACCCCGGATGGCGGATATGTCGCGACCTGGAGCGATATCACCCAGTTGAAACATGCGGAAGCGCGCCTGCTATCAGCGATCGCCGCTTTCAACGAAGGCTTCGTCCTGTTCGACAAGGACGAGAAGATCATGCTGTTCAACCAGCGCTTCGTCGATTTGCATCCGCGCCTCGCCTCGATCATCCAGATCGGTACCAGCCTCGAAGACTTCGTCCGCACCGGCATTGAAAACGGCCAATTTGTGGATGTCGGAAATGATCCGGAGGCCTGGCTGGCAACGTCGCTGCGCAACGCGCGCAATCCCGGCTCCAGCGTGATCGAGCGGCGCCTGGCCGGCGATCATTGGGCCATGGTCAGCACCTCGGGCCTGCCCGGTGGCGGATTCGTCGCACTGGTCACCGACCTGACGGAAGTGAAGACACGCCAGGCAGAGCTGGAACGGGCGCAGCAGAAACTGCGGCAGCAGACACAAAATCTGACGCAGCTTGCCGAACAGCTGCGCAGCGCGCGCATTGCCGCCGAGACTGCCAATCAGGCGAAGTCACGCTTCCTCGCGCATATGAGCCACGAACTGCGCACACCGCTCAATGCCATTCTCGGTTTTGCCGATGTCATCCGCCAAAACATGTTCGGCGAGATATCGCCCAGCCGCTACCGCGACTATGCCCAGTACATCCATGAAAGCGGCAGCCATCTCCTGGAAATGATCAATGACGTGCTTGATCTCTCCAAGATCGAGGCCGGCAAGTTCGAATTGAAGATCGAGGCATTGGACGCATCCGCCATCGCCCAATCGGGCAGCAAGCTGGTTGCCGGCATGGCCAAGGAGAACGGCGTCAATCTGATCGTCGATCACGATATCTGCCCCACGGTCCATGGCGATTCCCGTGCGGTCAAGCAGATCATCATCAATCTGCTGTCGAACGGCGTCAAATTCACCCAGCGCGGCGGCTATGTGACCTTGCAGATCAAGGAAGTGGGGCAGATCGGCACGGAGATCATCGTCACCGATACCGGCATCGGCATGTCGAAGGAAGATATCACCAAGGCGCTGGATCCTTTCGGCCAGATCGACGGCACCTTGGCGCGGCGCCATCGCGGCACCGGGCTCGGCCTGCCGCTGGTCAAGAATCTCGCGGAAATGCAGCGCGGATTCCTCACCATCGACAGCGCCCCGTCGCGCGGCACCCGGGTAGCCGTGTTCCTGCCCGATCCGTCGCAGCTGATGTCGGATGCGGCGGCCGGCGCGGCACCTCTCGCCGCCCATGCCGGTCATTAGAGCCGGCAATCCCCACTCATATCAGGTCCAGCTCTTATCAGGCATTGCGGGACGGCCCTTAAGCCGTCCCGGCGCATCAATGATTCTGTTCCTTGGTCTTCAGGAAACGCACCTTGGGGAAATCCTCGGCCGCACGGTCGAGATGCCATGAGTTGCGGGCCAGGAAGACAGGATCGCCGTTATGGTCCTCGGCGATCGACGCGCGCGTCGAATCGATGAAACGCTTCAACTCCGCCGGATCATCGGACTCCACCCAGCGGGCGGTATAGAGGCTGGTCGGCTCGAAACGAACCGGCAGCCCATATTCGGTACGGATACGGTCGGCGAGAATTTCGAACTGCAGCGCGCCCACGACACCAACAATCCAATCGGTACCGATGGTCGGCCGGAAGACACGGGCAGCGCCCTCTTCCGCCAACTGCTCCAGCGCCTTACCGAGATGCTTGGCGCGCAGTGGATCGTCAGCCCGCACACTCTGCAGATGTTCCGGGGCGAAAGACGGGATACCGGTGAATTGCAGCTGCTCGCCTTCACTCAGCGTATCGCCGATGCGGAGATTGCCGTGATTGGGCACGCCGAGAATGTCGCCGGCATAAGCCTCCTCGGCGAGCTCGCGATCCTGAGCCAGGAACAGCACCGGATTATGCAGATTGAGCTGCTTGCCGGAGCGCACATGCAACGCCTTCATGCCGCGCTTGAACTGGCCGGAACACAGCCGCACGAAAGCGATGCGGTCGCGATGCTTCGGATCCATATTCGCCTGGATCTTGAAGACGAAGCCGGTGAGCTTGTCCTCAGTCGGCTCCACCTTGCGGCTGACCGAGGGCTGCGGCCTTGGCGGCGGCGCCATATTGGCGAGACCCGACAGCAATTCACCGACGCCGAAATTATTGACGGCCGAGCCGAAATAGATCGGCGACAGATGCCCTTCGCGATAGGATTCAAGATCGAACTGCGGCATCAGGCCACGCGCCAGTTCGACATCCTCGCGCAGGCGCTGGGCCTCGTCCGATTTCAGCGCCTCATCCAGCTTCGGATCATCGAGGCCCTCGATCTTCAGATTGGCTTCATCCTGCCGGCCGCCCCGATCGAACATCACGAGCTGATCATTGAAGAGGTCGTAGCAACCCTTGAAGGTCTTGCCCATGCCGATCGGCCAGGAAGCCGGCGTGATGTCGAGCGCCAGCGTCTGCTCGATCTCGGAAATGAGATCGAACGGCTCGCGGCCCTCGCGGTCGAGCTTATTGACGAAGGTGACGATCGGCACGTCGCGCAGGCGGCAAGCTTCGAACAGCTTGCGGGTCTGGCTTTCGATACCCTTGGCGGCGTCGATCACCATGACTGCGGAATCGACCGCCGTCAGCGTGCGATATGTGTCCTCGCTGAAATCTTCATGGCCTGGCGTGTCCAGCAGGTTGAAGGTGCAGCCACGATAATCGAAGGTCATGACCGAGGCCGTGACCGAAATACCGCGTTCCCGCTCCACCTTCATCCAGTCCGAGCGCGCACGGCGCGCATCACCGCGCGCCTTCACGGCACCGGCAAGCTGAATCGCACCTCCGAACAGGAGGAGCTTTTCGGTCAAGGTGGTCTTGCCGGCGTCAGGATGGGCGATAATCGCGAAAGTCCGTCGCCGGGAAACTTCGGTTTCCAGATCAGCCATGGTGCTCACTTATGGAAAAGTGCCGGCAATGTACGAATTTCCCCGGCTTTTTCCAGCGCAAAAGCCCAAATAGGCTAAAAGACTGATCCAGCGGGAAAATCAGGCTTTTTTGCTGCTCACCAGCATGACCCCGCCGAGCACGAAGGCGGCACCGATCATCTGCGGCAGGGAAATCGCCTCGCTCAGGAACAGCCAGCCGAAAAAGATGGTGGCGACCGGGCCGATCGAGCCGACGATCGACACCTTGGACGCCCCCACCAGCTGGATCGCCTTGGCGGTCATGAAGATCGGCAGAACGGTCGAGAGCGACGCCATGGCGAGTGAATAGGCATAGACCTGCCAGGGTTGGTTGAAGGCATCCGCCACATGGTCGACCACGATGAAATGCAGGATGCAGCAGAGCGCCGCGATGATCGAGGCCCAGGCGGCGAGGCGGATGGCACCGATCCGGCCCACCAGCTGGCCGTTGCCGACCAGATAGATCGCATAGGTGATCATGCAGAGAAAGACCAGGAAGCCGCCGAAGACGGTGCCCTGATGATCAGTCGTCGTCTGCATGTCATGCAGGAAGGCGATGCCGATGCCGACATAGGAGATCGCCATGGCGAGCAAGGCACGTTTGCTGATCGACTGCCCGAACATGAAGACTGACAACAGCACGACGACCGTCGGATAGAGGAACAGAATCAAGCGTTCGAGCCCGGCGGTGATGTAATGCAGCCCCCAGAAATCGAGGATGCTGGAGAGGTAATAGCCGACGGTGCCGAGGAACAGCAGCAAGCCGGCATCCTTGCGGGTCAGCGGCGTTGCCGCCACCCGGCCGGACCACCAGGCGGCAGCGGCGAGGACTGGCAGTGAAAAGGCCATGCGCAAGGCCAGCAGGAGGACGGCATCGACACCGTAGCGATAGGCAAGCTTGACGAAGACGGCTTTCATGGAAAAGGCGGCCGAGGCCAGGAAGGCCAGCAGCACGCCCTGATTGGCGGGGCTCCGAAGAGCGGACATGGTGAAATCCTGAAACGAGCTGTGATCTTGCCGGCGCGACG
>DATMUQ010000046.1:0-8526 GCA_035563795.1 Terriglobales bacterium
AAGGTAACGGCGATCCGATCTGCGGTGCCAAAATTCCCGAAGCAAGCAGGCCCATAGTGCAAGCCAATGCGGAGGGACAATTCCGGCGTACCGAGGTGCTGGATTTGCTGTTCGAAATCGGCAATGACTTGCGCTGCCGCACGGTATGCCTGCAGCGGAATCCCGCGCCGATGGTGCCCTTCGCAAAACCAATAAGCCATTAAGCCGTCACCCATCAGCTTATCAATCTCGCCATGGAACGATGTGATGCAGCGTATCTGCAGGCCCATGAGAGCTGCCACGACCTCGGACACACGTTCTGGGCTCTGACCATTGGCCCAGGTGCTGAATCCTGCGATATCGCTGAACCAAACGATCACGTCCCGGCTTCTCGCCCCGCGAGGATCGCCAGCCAGGGAGGCCTGGACCAAGCCCAGTGCCGTGCGGTCGCAAAACCGGGACAGCAGGCGGTTTTGGGCATCTAGTTCCGTGTGCAAATCGGCGCGTTGGGCGGTCGCCTGTTCAAGCTTTTCATTCGCGACATTTGCCAGAAGAGAGAAAATCTGAGCCCGCTCTTCCGGAGCCACCTTTTCAATGAGGCCCGCGTCGAATTCCAAGAATGTCGTGGCGCCATGGCATTTCATATCCGCCGTTCGGCCGGACGCTCGGCCCTTTCTCCTCGCCGAAGGTGTCTGTTCCGACAGAAAAGCCATTTCCCCGATGAGTTCACCGGCACCCCGTTTCCGTATGAAGGCGCCGTTAGCATGGTAGATGTCGACTTCTCCATCGACGATTAGCCAAAAGCAGGTGGCCACATCGCCTGTCCGGCAGAGGACATGATCGTGCGGATATTTTTGGATGGTTTGGTAAGCGGGGTTGGTCAGCAACGTATAAAGCGAATCAGCCGCCTCCGAGTAATCGGAGAGGAAATTGCGCAACACGTTCGGCCATTCCTGCATTAGTCACCGTCACACGAAGATGTGCCTTTCTTAGAAAATAGAGATGGGGTGCGGCAAAATGTCTTCAACTAAAATTATGTCTGATTAACTAATTTTTAACGCTTGACGCGAATCTCGATGACGCCGAGTCGTTGGGCTCGTGGCCGAAATTTGTCGCGCCGAAGCCGTGCAGAGCAAAATCGGGATCGGCTAGCCCTTCGAGGGGGAGAGGGCTGTATGGCTGATCCATGTGAGGCGTCGCCTCTCTCGCGTCATGTACAACAGCACGATCTTGAGAGGTGCGGGCGGCGGTCTACAACTAGCCAAGTGATCTGCTCAATGCGAGATGGGGCTGCTCAGGAGTCCTTCGGACCGCCGGGAGAAGCCACTAGGAGCCGCAGTTGTTCACGCCCGCGGCGAAGGGAGCCAGCCTGCGCCATAGCTGCAATTCATGGCATCCAAAGCGGCTTGGGCTCCCAGATGGTCTTCCGGGTCGATCTCAAGAAGATATTCCAGGCATTCGACCGCTTCTTGGGTCTTGTCGCCAATCAGGTTCAGCGCGGCAGCGCAGTCATAGAGCGCCCTCAACATGGGCCTGGTGCCAATGTCGTCCCACCAATGAAGGTCATTTGCCTCTTCAAATTGGTGCCATGCCATACCGCTCGTTTGGACGCCGATGCGAAGGTAAAAGATGCGACCCAATGGTGACGTCTGGACGGCCGCTGCCGCGAGCCAGAGCGCCGGATAGTACGGGTCGACCTCAAATCCCCTGTTGAAGATGTCGTGGCGTGTCTTCGGGCAAGCTTCGCGCAGCATCAAGGACACATAGGGATCGGCCGGGCTGGCGAGCCTAGGACCGATCTCGGTCTGCTCGACATAGGTTCGGCTCGGGCCTTTCTCATGAAAATGAATCGGAAATCGAATGACGCCAGTCATGGCTTTTCTCCTCTGGAGAAAGCCTGCCAGGCCGTCTTGCAAGTAACGAAAAGAAATAAGGGCGAGGGGTGCTCAAGCTGAGCTGGATCACCTCAACCAATGCGCCCTTGAACCAGGCGGCCAATGACCAGCGGATACCCGTCGAAGGGACAACGGAGGGCTACTGCCGCAGCAGGGTGTGAACCCGCGACCTACTGATTACGAATCAGTCTAACGAGGAAACACCCCGGCATCAGGCTCGTTGCGGTGAAGTTATCCGAAGGCTGCGCAAGAGGGTGCCGCGGCGAATCAGATCAATGAACCGGCCTCGATTCGAGACAGTGGGGCCATAAAAGGGGACGCCCTTGAAAAGATTAGCTTTTCAAGGGCGTCAATCGCTACTTTAAGAAATGTAGCGCGTGGTTGGATCAAACGTGCGCACTTAGTGGGGGCAAATGGCCATTTTGTGCGTCATCTCCACAGCAAGCTTCGGGCTTTCCTGTTAGCTGCACCCACTCGTCGAGCCGCAGGTGTTGCACTTCATGCAGGTGCCGTTGCGCACCAAGGTGAAGTTGCCGCATTCGCCGCAGGCATCGCCTTCATAGCCCTTCATGCGGGCCTCGCGCACTTTCTCCAGCCGCTCATCGACTTGCGCGACGATGGTGCTGCTGACCGAGACGCTGGCGCTGCTGCTGCCACCGCCATGGCTGTGGCTATGCGTATGACCGTGACCGCCATGGTCGTGGCCGCCGTGATCATGGGCATGAGCCTGAGCGACGACTTCCTCGGTCTTGATCGCGAGGGCCGTGTTGCCGGCCGCCGCGTAAGCCGCGTTGCTGATGACCGTCAGGTTGTTGCGCACATAGCCCTTGGAGGTGACGCGCTTCACCGCTTCCAAATTGGCCTGTTCGCGGTTCGGGAGGTCGCCCTGGGCGACACCGGTGCCGACGGCATCGGGGGCCAGGTCGGCCGGCTGGACATGGGCGAGGTCGTTGCGGCCGAGATAGCTGATGGCGAGTTCACGGAAGATGTAGTCCAACACCGAGGTCGCCATCTTGATGGCGTCGTTGCCTTCCACCATGCCCGAGGGCTCGAACCGGGTGAAGGTATAGGCCTCGACGAATTCCTCCAGCGGCACGCCATACTGGAGACCGATCGAGATGGCGATGGCGAAGTTGTTCATCAGGCTGCGGAAGGCCGCACCTTCCTTGTGCATGTCGACGAAGATCTCGCCGATCGTGCCGTCCTCGTATTCGCCGGTGCGCAGATAGACCTTGTGATTGCCGACGATCGCCTTCTGGGTATAGCCCTTGCGGCGTTCCGGCAGGCGCTTCCTATCCTGGTTGACCTGGACGATACGCTCGATCACCCGCTCGACGATGCGCTCAGCGACGATCGGCGCCTTGGCGGCATTCGGTGCCTCGAGGATTTCCTCCAGCGTGTCCTCGTCATCGCCGAGCACGGCGGAGGCGAGGGGCTGCGACAGCTTAGAACCGTCGCGGTAGAGGGCATTGGCCTTCACACCCAGGCGCCAGGACAGCATATAGGCTTCCTTGCAGGCCTCGACGCTGGACTGGTTCGGCATGTTGATGGTCTTGGAGATGGCGCCGGAGATGAAGCTCTGCGCCGCCGCCATCATGTGGATATGGCTGTTGACCGAGAGGTAGCGCTTGCCGATGCGACCGCAGGGATTGGCGCAATCGAAGACCGGCAGATGGGCGTCCTTGAGGCCAGGTGCCCCTTCCAGCGTCATCGCACCGCAGACAAAGGTGTTGGCAGCCTCGATATCGGCCTTGGCGAAGCCGAGATGGCCGAGGAGGTCGAAGCTGGGATCGGTGAGTTGCGCGTCCGAGAGCTTCAGCACATCGGTGCAGAAGTCCTGGCCCAGCGTGTACTTGTTGAAGACGAAGCGGATGTCGAAGGCGGCACCGAGGGCATTCTCGATCGCCTGCAGTTCCGCGGAGCCGAAGCCCTTGGCCTTCAGGCTCTCGTGATTGATCACCGGGGCGCCGGAGAGGGTGCCATGGCCAACCGCATAGGCCACGATTTCCTCGATCTCGGCGGGGGTATAGCCGAGGGTCTTCAGCGCACCCGGGACAGTCCGGTTGATGATCTTGAAATAGCCGCCGCCGGCCAGCTTCTTGTACTTCACCAAGGCGAAGTCGGGTTCGATGCCGGTGGTGTCGCAATCCATGACGAGGCCGATCGTGCCGGTCGGCGCGATCACCGTCGATTGCGCGTTACGGAAGCCGAACAGCTCGCCGAATTCCAGCGCCTTGTCCCAGGCGCGCTTGGCGGCGGCGACCAGGTCCTGATCCGGGCAGTTCTTGGCGTCGAGGGCGACCGGGAGGACGCTGAGGCCCTCATAGCCGGCCTTCTCGCTATAGGCGGCGCGGCGGTGGTTGCGGATGACGCGGAGCATCGCTTCGCGGTTCTTGCCATAGCTGGGGAAGGCGCCGAGCTCGCCGGCCATCTCGGCCGAGGTCGCATAGGAGACGCCGGTCATGACAGCGGTGAGGGCGGCGGTCAAAGCGCGGCCTTCGTCGCTGTCATAGCCGAGGCCCATCGCCATCAAGAGGCCGCCGACGTTGGCGTAGCCGAGCCCCAGCGTGCGGTACTCGAACGAGAGCTGCGCGATTTCCTTCGAGGGGAACTGCGCCATCAGCACGGAGATTTCGAGGACGATGGTCCACAGCCGCACCGCATGCTCGTAAGCCGCGATGTCGATGTTGCCGGCCCGGGCATGGCCTTCCGGATATTGGAAGGTCATCAGGTTCAGCGAGGCGAGGTTGCAGGCCGTGTCATCGAGGAACATGTATTCCGAGCACGGATTGGACGCATTGATGCGGCCGGATTCCGGGCAGGTATGCCACTCGTTGATGGTGGTGTCGAACTGGACTCCCGGATCAGCGCTGGCCCAGGCGGCGAGGCCGATCTTGTCCCACAGATCGCGGGCCTTCAGGCTCTTCGTCACCTTGCCGTTGACGCGCGAGATCAGCTTCCAATCGCCGTCTTCGAGGACCGCATTGATGAAGTCGTTGTTGACGCGGACCGAGTTGTTGGAGTTCTGGCCGGAGACGGTCAGATAGGCTTCCGAATCCCAGTCGGTGTCATAGGTGCGGAAATCGATCTCGGTGAAGCCCTGGCCGGCGAAATGGATGACGCGCTGGATGTAGTTCTCCGGCAGCGCCGCCTTGCGGGCAGCCTTGATCGCCGCCTTGAGGGCGGGGTTCAGCTTCGGGTCGAGCTTGTCGTTCTCGTTGGCGGCCTTGGGCAGGCCTTCATGCACGGCCTTCATCACGGCGTTGAGATGCTGGTCGGCGAGCTTCGAACCGGCGACCATCGAGGCCACCTTCTGCTCCTCGACGACCTTCCAGTCGATGAATTCCTCGATATCCGGATGGTCGAGATCGACCGTCACCATCTTCGCGGCGCGGCGCGTGGTGCCGCCCGACTTGATGGCGCCCGCCGCGCGGTCACCGATCTTGAGGAAGCTCATCAGGCCCGAGGAACGGCCACCGCCGGCGAGGCGCTCGCCATTGCCGCGCAGCTTGGAGAAGTTGGAGCCGGTGCCGGAGCCGTATTTGAACAGGCGCGCCTCGCGCACCCAGAGGTCCATGATGCCGCCCTCATTGACGAGGTCGTCGGCGACCGACTGGATGAAGCAGGCATGCGGCTGCGGATGCTCATAGGCGGAATCCGAGGCCGTCAGCTCGCCCGACTTGAAGTCGACATAGAAGTGACCCTGGGCCGGACCATTGATGCCATAGGCCCAGTGCAGGCCGGTATTGAACCATTGCGGCGAATTGGGGGCGCCCATCTGCTTGCACAGCATGACGCGCATTTCGTCGTAGAAGGCCTTGGCGTCTGTCTCGGCGTCGAAATAGCCGCCCTTCCAGCCCCAATAGGTCCAGGTGCCGGCCAGGCGGTCGAACACCTGTGTGGCGCTCATCTCGCCGCCATGACGCTTCTCGGCCGGGAGCTGCACGAGGGCTTCAAGGTCGGGTTCCTGGCGCCACAGCCATTCGGGGACGTCGGCTTCGATGACCGGGCGCAACTTGGCCGGAATCCCGGCCTTGCGGAAATACTTCTGGGCGAGCACGTCGCAGGCGACCTGCGACCAGTCGGCCGGAACCTCGATGTCCTTCAGCTGAAAGACGATCGATCCGTCGGGGTTCTTGATCTCGCTGACGGTCTTCCTGAAGTCAATTGCCGCATAGGGAGACTGGTCGGCTTTGGTGAAACGACGTTCGATACGCATGAAACCCCCCGGTTCGTAGGCCACTCGTGCACAGAATCCCTTTCCCCGGCCGAATGTTGAAGCAACGCTTCAGCTTGTTGAGGTAAGGGATTGTTGAAAAGACGCTAAATCTAGATAGATCGACCGCGCCCGTCCCAGATATTGGGGCGAAGCGTCATCAAACCGCAAGTATGAAATTCAAGATATAGTCATTCTTTTCTGTTGACCCCGCTGGATATTGTGTTCTCCCAAGGAAACCGCCGCGTCGCGCAGATCGACCCCCGAAAAACGCGCATTCAGCCCTGACCCGAAACTGTCACGTGCTGAATTTCCATTGCCGGATAAGGACTTATCGCACTGCGTAATTTATCCACAGGGGCGGTATGGAAACGCTCCGGAAATAAAAGCGCAGCCAGCCTGACTCATCTCGTGCCTGGCGGTCCTCCCGGATGACGCTTGGGTCCGATTGGCAGTACCGCCACTAACTGTTGTGGTGCTTGTTAACCGCCGCGTCCCGGATGATCCGGCTCGATCCCTGTCGATATCACCCCTGTCGATATCACCCCTGTCGATATCACCCCGGGCCTGACCAGCAGGGCAGGCCGAAAACGGCACGTGGTTGCCCCCCCCTCGCTCCAGTCACCCTCGGGTTTGACCCGAGGGGTCCGTGGTAGACACAAACTGAATTTCTCTGTATGGTTGTTATATTGTATATAGAGACAACTATAAATATAAACAAGTTGGGAGTGGGAAAACCATGCCAGACGACCGCGTCATCCATGTCGTCTTCGGCTCGGCCGAGGAATCTTTGCGTGAGGCCATCTACGAGGCCGGCTGGGGCGAGGAGGTTGTCAGCACCTATGACCTCTTTTCGACCGGCCCGATCGCTGCCGGCCCGGTTACGCCGGTCGAGATGGCCGCCCGCGCCCAGGCAATGAACGGGATCCTGGGGACTGCCATATGGGAGATGACGGTCGCCCTGAACGCCCCGCTGCTGTCGATATCGCTGGCTGACGGCGTTCTGCCCGTGGTCTGGTTTTCGCGCCGGGACGCGAACAGCTATGCCGGCTTCCTCTGGTGGCTGTCACAGCGCGGTGAGGGGCCTTGCGAGATCGTCGATGTGACAGACACCATCCTGCCGCTGCGCAAGTTCCAGGGCGCACGTTTGGAGAAGCGCCTCGCGGTCAGTCCCGGACTGGTGCCACCGGAGGACATGATCATCCTGCGCGAGGAGGCACGGTCGCTTTCCGCGACGGAGCGGCGGCGCTATCAAGAAATGTGGTTGCGCCTGGTGCGAGAGAACGCGTCGTTGCGGCTGGTCGAGGGCGACGAACTTGTCTCCAAGCCGGTCAGCCATTTCGATCCGCTTCTCCTATCCTGTGTCGTCGATAATTGGCGGAAGATGGCCCGGGTCATCGGCGAGGCGATGATGACAGGCTTCAATGACGATGTTCATCAGGTCGGCGATTTCTTCCTGCATGCGCGGCTGCGTGCCGTGGTCGAATCCGGCGCCATCGAGGCCGTCGGCGATGTGATGCGGATGGGCTATTGCGAAGTGCGCCTGCGGTCGCGATCGAAGCGGAAGCGAAGCTAGCTGGAGCCTCCGTGGCCAGGCTGCTTCAGCTCACGCCTCCGGCAACAGCACGATCTTGCCGACATGGCGTTTGCGCAGGAATTCCTCCTGGGCGGCGACAATATCCTTCAGGGCATATTGCCTGGCGACCAGCGGGCGGATCTCGCCCCGGGCGATATAGCCGACCAGATTGGCGAAGACGCCGGGTTCCAGGACGGTGCAGCCGAGGAGACGCAGATCCTTGAGATAGAGCGTGCGCAGATCGAGGTCGACGACGGGGCCGGCGATGGCGCCGGCGACGGCATAGCGGCCGCCGCGCTTGAGGATCTCCAGCAGGTGCGGAAACTGGCTCCCGCCCACCACGTCGATCACCACATCTACCGTTTCACGGCCGAGCAGCTGTGGCAGGTCGGCATCGCGGGCGATCACCCTGGCGGCGCCCAGCCCGGCGATCTCTGCTGCCTTGTCCGGGCCGGCGGCTGCGATCACCTGTGCGCCACGCCGTTTGGCGAGCTGCACGGCGGCAGAGCCGACACCACCCGAAGCGCCGGTCACCAGCACCGTCTCACCGGCCGCCAACATGGCCTTGGTCAGCATGTTCTCGGCGGCGGCATAGGCGCAGGGGAAGCTCGCCAGTTCGGCATCGGTGAGATCGCTTTCGATCCGATGGGCATGCACTGCAGGGGCCTTGGCGTAGTCGGCGAAGGCGCCATCGCATTCCGAACCGAAATAAATCGCCTGATAGGCCGACGCCGCCACGCCTTGTGGGCGGAAGACCGGCTCGATCAGCACCCGTTCGCCGATTCGGGCAGGATCGACACCGGGCCCCACCGCGACGATGCGGCCACAGGCATCGGCGCCCTGGATGCGGGGGAAATGCG
>DATMUQ010000047.1:0-8885 GCA_035563795.1 Terriglobales bacterium
TGGCGGCCGCCACTTCCTCGGCCCGGCCGATCCGACCCATTGGTGTCGTCTTTCCCAGCTGAATGCCGCGATCGGGGCGCCCGCCGCTGGCATGGATCTCTGTATCGATGAAGCCCGGCCGCACCGCATTCACCCGCACGCCTTCGGCCGCCAGTTCCTTGCCGAGACCAATGGTCAGCGAGTCGATTGCGCCCTTGCTGCCGGCATAATCGACATATTCGCCCGGCGCGCCGCGGCGCGCGGCCCCAGACGAGACATTGACGATCGCACCACCCGTGCCGCCACGCCTGGTCGACAGACGGCGCGCCGCCTCGCGGGCGCAAAGATAAGCGCCCAGCACATTGACGGCGAACATGCGCTGCAGGCGGTCGAACCCCATATCCGCGAGCTGTGCCTGTGGCGCGACGATGCCGGCATTGTTGACGAGATAATCGAGCCTGCCGAAGTGTCGCTGCATGCCGTCGAACAGCGCAATGACATCGGTTTCGTTCGACACATCGCCGCGCAGGGCGATGGCCTTGCCGCCGGCAGCCTCGACGGCCCGCACGGTATCGAGCGCAGCAGCTTCATTGCCGACGTAATTGACACCGACCGACCAGCCTTGCTGCGCGGCTAAAACAGCGGTGGCCCGGCCGATGCCCCGGCTGCCGCCGGTGATCAGAAGCGCTTTTGACATGTTGCGCGCAAACCTTGCTGGCTATTCGTTGGAAGCGACGTGGAGCTGGATCTCGTGCTGCGCAAGGAGGTCGCGAATGGCATTGGACGGCATCTTGTCGGTGAAGACAGCGGTCAGCTGGCTGAGATGACCCAGCCGCACCATCGGGCGGCGTTCGAACTTGCTGTGATCGGCGACCAGGAAGACCTGGCGCGAATTCTCGATGATGGCCTGCGCCACCCGAACTTCGCGATAATCGAAATCGAGCAAGGTACCGTCATTATCGATGCCGCTGATGCCGATGATGCCGACATCGACGCGGAACTGGCGCACGAAATCGATCGTCGCCTCGCCGACGATGGCACGATCGACGGAACGCACCACGCCGCCGGCAACGATGACCTCGGATGAGCGGTTCTCGCAGAGGATCGCCGCGACGTTGAGATTATTGGTGATGACCCGCAGGCCGGTATGATGCATCAGCGCCCGCGCCACCTCTTCATTGGTGGTGCCGATATTGATGAAGAGCGAGCTGTCGCCGGGGATATGCTTGGCGCAAAGCTGGGCAATGCTGCGCTTCTCAGCGAGGTTCTGCACCTGGCGCGCGGCATAGGCCGTGTTATGGACGCTGGAATTGAGGCCGGCACCACCATGATGGCGCTGCAGCAGATCCTGGGCTGAAAGATCGTTGATGTCGCGACGAATGGTCTGTGGCGTCACATCGAAATGCTGCGCCAGCGCCTCGATCGACATATAGCCGCGCTGCCGCACCAAAGCGACAATCTCTGTCAGCCTGGCATCACGCTGCATGACATCCCTCCCCCCGGCTCGCGGCCGTCACCCTCTCAGCCATCCGATGACCTTGCTCACCCCAACAGCAAACTATCGTCGGTCAGTTGCTCGCCGCGCACCTTGGCAAACAGGTTGAGCAGATCGGGCACATCCAATTTGCGGCGGCTTTCATGGGCGATGTCGAAGGCGACGCGCCCTTCGTGAAGCATGACAGTCCGCGTGCCATAATCCAAGGCGTTTCGCATCGAATGGGTCACCATCAGGGCTGTTAGCTTGTGCTCGGCAACGATGCGCTGGGTCAGCTTCAGCACAAAATCCGCCGTGCGCGGGTCGAGTGCCGCCGTATGCTCGTCGAGCAGCAGGATCTTCATGCCGGCCAAGGTCGCCATCAGCAAACTCACGGCCTGGCGCTGACCGCCGGAGAGCAATCCCATGGAATCGCTGAGTCGGTTTTCGAGGCCGAGGCCAAGCAAGCTCAGGCGTTCGCGAAACAGCCCGCGTTCCTTGCCATGGAGCGCCAGAGCGAAGCCACGCCGCCGCCCGCGCGCATAAGCAAGCGCCATATTCTCCTCGATCGACATCGCCTCGCAGGTGCCGGCCATCGGGTCCTGGAATACCCGTGCAACCAGGCCAGCGCGCTTCGGCGCCGACCAGCGGGTGACATCGGTACCATCGATCTCCACCCGGCCCTTTTCCGGCGTGGTGTCGCCGCTGAGCACGTTGAGCAAAGTCGACTTGCCGGCGCCATTGGAGCCGATCACGGTGACGAATTCACCAGCCGGAATGCTGAGATCGAGGCCACGGAGAGCCCGTGTCTCCAAAGGCGTGCCCCGGCCGAAGGTCACTTCCGCGGCAGAGACGGTAATCATGATGCCGCTCCGCTCTGCGTGTTGTCGGTTGCCCCTTTGCGCCGCAGCATCGTTTTCAGCGGATTGCGGGCACCGGGCAAGATGAGCGCGACACCAACCAGAACAGCGGTGACCAGATTGAGATCCGATGCTTGCAGTCCGAGTGCGCCGCTATTGAGGGCGAGCGCGATCGCCAGACGGTAGAGGATCGAGCCCAGGATGCAGGCAACGAGCTTCACCAGGATCGACCGCGTCGGCAGGATGGTCTCGCCAAGAATGACGGCGGCAAGCCCGACCACGATGGTGCCGGTTCCCACCGTGACATCGGCAAAGCCGGCGGTCTGTGCGAACAATGCGCCAGCGAGAGCGACCAGCCCGTTGGAGAGCGCCATGCCGCAATAGATCTGCCGCTCGGTGGCGATGCCCTGGGCGCGCGCCATGCGCGGATTGGCGCCGGTCGCCCGCATGGCGAGGCCGAATTCCGAGGTGAGGAAACGCCCGACCAACACGGTGATGAAGATGACGAGCACGCCGACCACAGCGGTCTTCAAGCTGGCCTGAGCCGGCAAGCCGAGGGCGGCGAAAGCCGGCTTCGCCCAAGCGAAATAATCGATCAGCGTATTTTGTCCCAGCAGCGAGACATTCGGCTTTCCCATCACCCGCAGGTTGACGGAAAAGAGCGCGATCATGGTGAGAATGCTGGCCAAGAGCTGCAGGATGCCAAAGCGCACATTGAGCCAGGCGGTGATCAGGCCGGTGCAGGCGCCAGCGATAATGGCGATGAGGGTCGCCGAGACCGGATCGAGGCCGCTAGTGATCAGGGTCGCGGCCACCGCCGCCCCCAACGGGAAGCTGCCATCGACCGTGAGATCAGGAAATTCCAGAACCCGGAAAGACAGGAAGACGCCGAGCGCCACCAGGGCATAGACCAGCCCGATCTCGACGGCGCCAATGGTGGCAATCAGGGACATGCCCGGCGCTCCGCTGTTCCAGCCAGCATTCGTTCTCTCCGAAGACGGGAAATGACGCCCAGCTAAGTATCCCCCGGCGCCCCGGCTGTGAAGTCCCCAATTCGCTTGCTGCACCGCCACAATCGCATGGCTGCGTTAAGGAAAGCGGGGCAAATGAAAAGGCCCCCGGCTTATGCCGGAGGCCCCCAATCATGTCCCGTCCAAGCCATCAGGCGGTCGGCGATTTATGCCGCGGCGGCCTCTTATTCCACGACCTTCTTGGCCTGCTTGATCAGCGCATCGGGGATGGTGACGCCCATCGCTTCCGCCGCCTTCGGATTGACGAAGAGATCGGTGCCGGAAGCGTTCTGCACGGCGATGTCGCCGGGCTTCTCGCCCTTCAACACGCGGGCCACCACCTTGCCGGTCTGCAGGCCGACCTGGAAATAGTCGAAGCCGATCGAGGCGATGGTGCCGCGGGTAACGCTATCGGTATCGCCGGAGAAGACCGGCAGCTTGTTTTCCTTGCCGACGGCGATCACCGCTTCCAGGGCCGAAACGATGGTGTTGTCGGTCGGCACATAGATCACGTCGACCTTGCCGACCAGGCTCTGGGCAGCGCCCTGCACTTCCGAAGACTTGGTGGCCGGGGCCTCGACGACGGTGACACCGTAAGTCGGCGCCATCTTCTTCAAGGCATTGAGCAGCGTCACTGCATTGGCTTCGCCGGGATTATAAGGAACGCCGATCTTCTTCGCCGACGGCACGATCTGCTGGATGAGCTTCAGGTGATCGGCGAGCGGCGACATGTCGGAAACGCCGGTGATATTGCCACCGGGCTTATCGAGATCCTTGACGATCTGCGCACCGACAGGATCGGTCACCGCGGTGAAGACCACGGGTATATCCTGTGTGGTCGCGGCAACCGCCTGGGCTGACGGCGTGGCAATGGCGACGATGACACTGGGATTCTCGCCGGCGAATTTCTGCGCGATCTGCGTCGCCGTGGCCGGGTTGCCCTGGGCGCTTTCGTAATGGAAGGTCAGGTTAGTGCCTTCCTTGTAGCCGGCATCTTCCAGGGCTTTCTTGACGCCGTCGCGCGCCGCATCGAGGGCGGGATGCTGGACGATCGCCGTCACGTCCACGGTCACCATATCGCCCGCAGTGGCGGCGCCGATCCCGGCCGACAGCAATGCCAGCGCGCCGGCACCGGCCAACGCCATTTTACGAATAAACATTCTGGATTCCTCCCCCGGTTTCCTCTTGGTGTCTTGCTACCGGACCGATTTGTCCGGCAGATGATCGTCATTAGCACGGGGATGGTGCGCGTCGTCAAGCAAGCGCCACCTGCAAGGCAGTCATATGGCATGCGAGACATGCCGATCCGGCGCGGACGCGCAGCTTGGCAAGGGGCCCGGCCGGCACTAGCTTATCCTCATGGCCAAGAACTTCACCGAAATCGCCTATAGCGACGCCGTTCTTGCGATGCAGCGCAAGATGAATGCGGTCGAGATCAATGCCGAATTGCAGCACAGCATCGGCCGCAACAGCATCACGCCGGCCTTGGCGACCTATCTTGGCAGCCGCATTTCCTTCTACCTCGCCACGGCTTCCGCCGTCGGCCAGCCTTATGTCCAGCATCGCGGCGGCCCGCCGGGTTTCATCAAGGCGCTGGATGCGCAGCATCTCGCCTTCCCCGATTTCGAGGGCAACAAGCAGTACATCACCCTTGGCAACCTCACCGAGAACCCGCGGGTGCAGCTTTTCTTCATGGATTACGGCAACCGGCAGCGCCTGAAGATCTGGGGCACGGCCGAGATCGTCGAGGATGACGAGGCGCTGCTGGCCCTGGTCACGCCGGAGGCCTGGCGGCGCCCGCTGCATCGCGCCATCCGCGTCACGGTCGAAGCCTGGGACGTCAATTGCCCGTCTTACATTCCCCAGCTCTTTACCGTCGACGAGGTGGAGGCGGCACATGCCGCGATGCTCAATCGCATTGCCGAGCTCGAAGCAGAGGTCGCGGCGTTGAAGGCTGGCGCAACAAAGCCGGCACGCAAGAAGCCGGCTGCGGCCAAGGCTCCGAAGTAAACGCGCCAGGCGCAGCCGCGCGGTTTAGATAGGCCTCTCTCACTGTCACCCTCGGACTTGATCCGAGGGTCCATGCCAAACGACAAGCGCCTGGTTGCCATGGATGCCCCCCGACGAATGTCGGCCTACGCCGACGGGATCAAGCCCGGGCATGACAAAGGGGTATCCTGGGTGGAGAGGAGACGTCGTCAGGAAGCGACGTGGCTGTCGCCGCGATGCTTGGCCTCAGCCGGCTCTTCCGCCTCGATCGGCACACCCGGCTGCAGCTTGCTGGTGCGGATGCCCAGGGCCGATTTGACATGGCTGACATTGGGCGCCGGGGTCAGGCAGGTGGTCAGGAACTTCTGGTAGGAGTCCCAGTCCTGGGCAACGATTTTCAGGAGAAAATCGGTTTCGCCCGCCAGCATGTGGCATTCCCGGACCAGCGGCCAGGTCTGCACCAGGGCCTCGAAGGCCTTCAGGTCATGCTCCGCCTGGCTGCTGAGGCCGACATGGGCGAAGACGGTAACGCCATATCCCAGGGATTCCGGGTTTACCTGGGCATGATAGCCCTGGATGAAACCGGCCTCCTCCAAGGCGCGCACCCGCCGCAAGCAGGGCGGTGCCGAGATGCCGGCCCGCTCAGCCAGCTCGACATTGGTCATACGGCCATCCGCCTGCAGATCCGCCAGGATGCGCAGATCGATTTTGTCGAGTTTGGCCCGACGCATGAAAGAAGCCCCTGTTTCGCCCGCGATTTTGCGCAACTATATTACAAGAAACTTCCTGGCAACAAGGGCAGTTCCGCGGATTCGCACTTTTGCATAACGGTGCCTGTGAGACGCCTGTCGCTTGTAACTGCGGCGCCACAACCTTATGTTAGCAGCACATATCAAACACCGGATTCGGAGCTTTTAGTTGCACCGATGGACCGGTTTCTCGACCTTTAGTCAGCTACCCGGGATCGCTCCATGGCTACGGAACATCGCAGCAAAGTTCTCATTATCGGTTCCGGTCCGGCCGGCTATACCGCCGCCATCTATGCCGCGCGCGCCAATCTGAAGCCGATTCTGGTTCAGGGGCTGCAGCCGGGCGGCCAGCTCACCATTACCACCGATGTGGAAAACTATCCGGGCTTCGCCGATGTCATCCAGGGCCCCTGGCTGATGGAACAGATGCAGAAACAGGCCGAGCATGTCGGCACCGCGATGATGTATGACACCATCGTCGAGGTCGATACCAGCCGCCGGCCCTTCCGCTGCGTCGGCGATTCCGGCGACATCTATTATGGCGACACGCTGATCATCTGCACCGGCGCCCAGGCGCGCTGGCTGGGCCTGGAATCGGAGAAGAAGTTCCAGGGCTTCGGCGTCTCTGCTTGCGCCACCTGCGACGGCTTCTTCTTCCGCGATCGCGAGGTCTGCATCGTCGGCGGCGGCAACACCGCGGTCGAAGAGGCGATCTACCTCACCAATCACGCCAACAAGGTGACCCTGATCCATCGCCGCGATCATCTGCGCGCCGAAAAGATCATGCAGGACCGCTTGTTCCGCAATCCCAAGATCAATGTCGTCTGGGACAGCGCGGTCGACGAAGTGCTGGGCGGCGGCGATCCGGTCGGTGTTACCGGTGTGAAGATCCGCAACGTCAAGACCGGCGCGATCAGTGAGATCCCGTGCGACGGCTTCTTCGTGGCGATCGGCCATACGCCGGCCACCGAGCTCTTCAAGGGCAAGCTGCAGCTGGATAGTGAAGGCTATCTCATCACCCAGCCGGACAGCACGGCGACGAACATTCCCGGCGTTTTCGCGGCGGGCGATGTCAAGGACAAGGTCTACCGGCAGGCCGTGACGGCTGCCGGCATGGGCTGCATGGCGGCACTGGAAGCCGAGCGCTTCATCGCCGCCAATGAGGGGGAACACGCGGCCGCGGCAGAGTAAGCCGGACCGTCAACACGGCCGCCGAGGCCGATCGGTGATCAAATGGATTGGGACAAACTGCGCATCTTCCATGCCGTGGCCGAGGCTGGCAGCTTCACGCATGCGGGGGAAACGCTGAACCTGAGCCAGTCTGCCGTGTCACGGCAGATCAGCTCACTGGAAGAAAGCCTCAATGTCGCTCTCTTCCACCGCCATGCGCGCGGTCTCATCCTGACCGAGCAGGGCGAGCTCCTCTATCGCACCGCTCACGAAGTCTTCTCCAAACTGGCCATGGCCGAGGCCCAGCTCACCGAGAGCAAGGACAAGCCCAAGGGCCAACTGAAAGTCACGGCGACCCAGGCCTTCGGCTCTTCCTGGCTGACACCCGTGCTGGGCGAGTTCATCGAGCTTTATCCCGATGTGCAGGTCGATCTCGTCCTCGAGGACCGCGAGCTCGATCTCTCCATGCGCGAAGCCGATGTCGCCATCCGCATGGCGCCGCCGCGCCAGCCGGAACTCATTCAGCGCCATCTGATGACGGTGCATCTCAACGTCTATGCCTCGCCGGCTTACATCAAGCGCCATGGCATTCCGAAGAGCCCTGAGGAACTCGATAACCACCGGGTCATCGTCTATGGCGACGACACCACCAAGCCGCCGGTGCAGGATATCGACTGGCTGCTGCGGGCGGGTGGCAAGCGCGAAACCAATCAGCGCCGGCCGATCCTCAAGGTGAATAGCGTCTATGCGATCTTGCGCGCGGTGCAGAGCGGGCTCGGCCTTGCCTCGCTGCCGGAATACATGGCGCAGGAATCGACCAGCCTGGTGCGCATCTTGCCCGAGCTGCAGGGCCCGCGCATCGACAGCTATTTCGTCTATCCGGAAGAGCTGCGCTCCTCGAAGCGCATCCAGGTCTTCCGCGACTTCCTGTTGCGCAAGGTCGCCGAGGGCAAGCTCACCTGAGCGATCACCTCATCGGCTGAGATAAGGACCCGGTATCGCGCGATACCGGGTCTTTTCATGTCGGCAGGATCAGGCTGCTTCCTGCAGCGCCGCGAGATTGGCGAGGGTCGCCGCGCAAGCCCGCGCCACTTCCGCGCCCTTGACCACGAAATGGTCGAAGAAGAACTGATGATGCTCGGCGCTGTCGTGGAAGTGATGCGGCGTCAGCACGGCGGAAAGCACCGGCACTTCGGTTTCAAGCTGCACCTGCATCATGCCGCTGATCACGGCTTGCGCCACGAATTCATGGCGATAGATGCCGCCATCCACGACGAGCGCCGCACCGACGATCGCGGCGTAGCGGCCCGAGAGCGCGAGCCGCTTGGCGTGCAGCGGAATCTCGAAGGCGCCGGGCACGTCGAGCACGTCGATGTCATCGCGCGCCACGCCCTGGCGCTGCATCTCGGCGAGGAAGGCGTCGCGCGCCTGGTGGACGATGTCCGAATGCCATTGCGCCTGGACGAACGCGACGCGGCGGCCGCGTGGTGCGTCCGTCGCCTGGACGGCGGAGAGGGGGAGGTCGTTGATCTGACTCATGGTCTGCCTTTCGGAAGCTTGCCTGAATCAGGGCGCACGAGCCCGAGGCCCGGACGACGCACGCAGGCGCCCTCCCGGCCAGGGAGTCGCGCTCTCTTTCATCCGGACTGTGACC
>DATMUQ010000048.1:0-3605 GCA_035563795.1 Terriglobales bacterium
GGCCGACGCCTTTCGCCACAAGGATGCGCGCAAGATCTATTGGGCGGTGGCGATCGGCGTGCCGAAGCTCTCCCAGGGTCGCATCGATGCTGCCCTCGCCAAGCAAGGCGGGCAGGGACGCGAACGCGTGCAGATCGATGACGAAGGCAAGCGCGCCGTCACCTTCTACCGGGTGCTGGACAAGGTCGGCACCAAGGTATCCTGGCTCGCATTGATGCCGATGACGGGTCGTACGCACCAGTTGCGCGCCCATTGCCTGGCGCTGGCAACGCCGATCCTGGGCGACGGCAAATATGCCGGCGCCGGTGCCTTCATCGCCCGTGAATCGGTGCCGCGGCAGTTGCACCTGCATGCGCGCCGGCTGATCCTGCCACATCCCCGCAAAGGCATGATCGATGTGACGGCGCCATTGCCGCCGCATATGCGCGAGACCCAGCGCTTCTTCGGCTTTGCCGGCGATTACGACGAAGATCCCTTCGCCGATCTCGATCTCTGAGGGCGGCGCCCATGTCCGCAGGGCCTATGCCGACGGGGCAACTGCCACTCGATAGTGACGATCTGCTGGCGGCCTTGGGGCCGATCCGGCTGGTTGTCTTCGACTGCGATGGCACGCTGATCGACAGCCAGCATAATATCATCGCCGCGGTCCAGCGGGTCTTTGCCAGTATCGGCCTGACACCGCCGCCGACCGAGTTGATCCGCCGTCAGGTTGGCCTCTCGGCTGAGGCCGCTATTGCCGGCATGCTGCCGGACGCCGCACCGGATCAGCATGCAGACGTCTTCGCCGCCTTTCAGCGCCTGCGATCCAGTCTGCAGCAAAGCACCAAGCAACCGGAGCCGATTTATTCCGGCATCCCTGAGCTGATCGAAAGCCTCGACCATCCTGCGGTCTTTCTTGGTATTGCGACCGGCAAGGGTCATGCCTCGCTCCAGGCCGTGCTGGAGGAACATAATTGGACGCATCGGTTTCATACTTTACAGACCGGTGACCGGTGCCGCGGCAAGCCGCATCCGGAAATGATGTTGCGGGCCATTGCCGAGACCGGGGTGGCGCCTGAAGAGGCGGTCATGCTGGGCGATACCGCCTTCGATATCGAGATGGCGCGGGCCGCCGGCAGCCGGGCGATTGGGGTTTCCTGGGGCTATCATGCCCTGAACGACCTGGCGCAGGCCGGCGCCGAGGCCATTATCGACCATCCAAGCGAGCTGTTCGGTGCTCTGCGGGGCCTTCGCTGACGACGTCCAGCGCCGGATGGAGCCGATTGCCGGCCATCCCGATTGCCGTCTAGCTGGCGGCCCGTTACAGTCTTGCTGACCTGAATACGCTTATCTCCAGCGGGGAACCCAACCTCCCATGCGCCTGAAAACCATCCTGTCCGCTCTCGGCATTCTCCTGGTCGCCCTGGTACTGGTGATCTATGCGGTGGTTCGCTCGATCGACTTCAATGCCTATAAGGACCTCGTCGCGCAGCAGGTGAAAGTGGCGCTCGGCCGCGACCTGGTGATTGCCGGCGATGTCTCGGTCGAGTTCGGTTTGGTCCCGCATCTCACCGCCCGGCAGATCACCCTGCACAATGCCGATTGGAGCGATCAGCCGCAGATGGTGTCGGTCGACCGGCTGGATGCCGAGGTCGAATTGCTGCCGCTGCTGTTCGAGCAAATTCACATCCGCCAGGTGACCCTGAGCGGTGGCGCCGTTATCCTGGAGCGCAATGACAAAGGCGTCGGCAATTGGAGCTTCACGACGCCGACCAGCAGTGCCGGCGGTACCACGCCGCTGCCCGATGTCGGTCGCGTCAAGCTGGAGAAGGTGCAGCTGCGTTATCGTGACCCGGTCCATAGTCTGGACAGGACACTGGTGGTCGATCAATTCAGCGCCGAATCTGCCGGCTCCGGCGGTGCGATCTCCTGGTTGCTGAAGGGCGCTATCGGCAGCAATGCGATCGATCTGAAGGGCACCCTGGGGTCGATCGGCCAAATGGTCAACGGACCGTTCCCGATCACCCTCAAGGGCACCATCGGCGACGTCGCGCTGCAAAGCCGCGCCAATATCGCCAGCCTGTCGACCTTGCGCGGTCTCGACATTGACCTCGAGGCGAGCGGCAGCGATCTCGCCAAGCTCAATCCGCTGCTCGGCACCAATCTCGGCCAGACCCCGGCTTTCAAGATCGCCACCCATCTTGCCGACCAGGATGGCGGCTATCACTTCGACCACATCGCCATCGCCTTCGGCCAGAGCAATATTGCCGGCGATGTCACGGCATCGCTCGCCGGTGACCAGCCGCTGATCAAGGCGCAGCTGGCGTCGGACCGGCTCGATCTGGCCGATTTCGGTTTTGCCCCGGCCGATAACAAGAGCCCGCCGGCCGCCAGCAACGGTCGGTTGTTCTCGACTGATCCCTGGCATTTCGATTTCCTGCGCAATGTCGATGCCGATATTGCTTTGACCATCGGTGAATTGCTGCGCGGGCAGTCGATCCTCAAGGATGGCAAGCTGGCGATGAAGCTCGATCACGGCACGCTGACGGTGAGCTCGTTCAGTGCCCAGATCGATCAGGGGCAGGTCAATGCGACCGGCAGCCTGAAGGCGGCGACCGATCAGCCGGTGCTGGAGCTAGCGGTCAAGGGCAGCAACATCGCCTCTGCTCCGGTGCTGGCTTCCGCCGGCGTTGCTGATGTGCTGAGCGCTGGGGCAGTCAATCTCGATCTCGCTATCAAGGGGCCGGCGGTTTCCGAGCATGCGCTGATGGCGGGCCTCGATGGCGGCCTGCACTTTACGACCGGCTCCGGCAGCCTCAAGAACAGCTTCGCGGAGTTCCTGCTGGCAGATCTCACCAAGCTGATTTCCTTCGGCGGCACCTCGGATGCGACCCGCATCAATTGCCTGGCCGGCGCCTTCGATATCGTCCATGGCGTCGCCAGGACGCATAGCCTGGTCATGGATACGCCGGGTGCGGCGGTGCTCGGCATCGGCGACATCAATCTTGGTGCCGAGACATTGCAGATGCGGGTCGATTCCCGATCGAAGCAGGTCAGCCTCGCAGCTTTGGCCGTGCCGATGTTCATCAGCGGCAGTCTGCAGCACCCCAGCGTCTCGCCCGATCCGGTTGGCGCCCTGGCCAATACCGGCAACTTCGTCGTCGACACGGCGAATACCGTAACCTTCGGCACGCTGAACGAAGTCACCGGCCTTGGCGCAGGCGCGACCTCGGTCAATGCCTGTGCCGTCGCTTCCGCCGCCAGTGCCAAGCAGGCGAGCCCCGGCGAGAAGATCAAGCAGGGCGCCGAGGCCGTCGGCTCGGGCGCCAAGCAGGTGATTCAGGGTGCGGGTGAAGGTGCGGGCAATGCCGCAAAGAGCCTCGGCAACGACATCAATTCCGGCTTGAAGTCGTTGTTTGGTAACTGAAGGACATATCTCTGTTGAGTACGACCACCACCACCAATTTCCCCCGGCGCTTCTATCGCCAGGTCGATGTCGCACCAGCCGAACAGGGCTGGCAGATCACGCTTGATGGCAAGTTCCTGCGCTCGCCGGCCAAGGCCGAACTGATCCTGCCGACCGAGCAACTGGCTGCGGCCGTGCGGGCCGAGTGGGATGCGCAGCA
>DATMUQ010000049.1:0-8750 GCA_035563795.1 Terriglobales bacterium
CGGGCGAGCAGCAGTTCCACCCAGGAGAACATGAAGCAGAAGAAGGCGGCGACGCCGATGCCGTTGGCGATCAGCGGCACGAAGATCTTCCCGAAGAAACGCGGGAAGGAATAGCCGTCAATCTGCGCCGTCTCGTCGATCTCGCGCGGCACACCGGAGATGAAGCCTTCCAGGATCCAGACCGCCAAAGGCACGTTGAACAGACAATGCGCCAAGGCAACTGCCCAGGGCGTGTCGAACAGACCGACCGAGGAATAGAGATTGAAGAACGGCAAGGCATAGACCGCCGCCGGCGCCATCCGGTTCGACAGCAACCAGAAAAAGAGATGCTTGTCGCCGAGAAAGCGATAGCGGCTGAAGGCATAGGCCGCCGGCAAAGCCACCACGATCGAGATCACCATGTTGATCAAGACATAGGTGATCGAATGCACGTAACCCAGATACCAGGAGGGATCGTTGAAAATCTTGCCGTAGTTCGCGAGGATCGGCTCATGCGGCCACAAGGTCAGGCCGCTGGTAATTTCCACATTGGTCTTGAAGCTCATATTGATGAGCCAGTAGATCGGCAGAATAAGGCCCAAGAGATAGAGACCGAGGCCGATATCACGTGCGTTGAGATGTTTCACGATGCCCGAAACTCCCGCTGCTCAAGATGCGTGGTCACGGTGAAGAACAGCCAGCACACCGCCAGGATGATGATGTTGTAGACCAGCGACAGGGCGGCAGCCCGGCCGAGATCGAACTCACCCAAGGCGATCTTCACCAGATCGACGGAGATGAAGGTGGTGGCATTACCCGGGCCGCCACCGCTGACGACGAAGGGCTCGGTATAGATCATGAAGCTGTCCATGAAGCGCAACAGGATGGCGATCACCAGCACCCGGCGCAGTTTCGGCAGTTCGATATTGAAAAAGATCGATGCGCGCGACGCCCCGTCGATCCGCGCCGCCTGGTAATAGGCATTGGGGATGGCGTTCAAACCGGCGAAGCAGAGCAGCGCCACCAATGAGGTCCAGTGCCAGACATCGACCAGGATGATGGTGAACCAGGCCGAACCGGCATCGGCAATGTAGTTATAGGGAAAGCCGAGATTGACCAGCGTGGCGCCGAAAAGCCCGATATCAAGCCGACAAAATGTCTGCCAGATGGTGCCGACGACATTCCAGGGAATGAGCAGCGGCAGGGCCATGACGACGAGGGTCGGACCGACCTTCCAGCCCGAGCGCGGCATGCACAGCGACACACCGATGCCAAGCGGCACCTCGATGATGAGGATGATGAAGGAGAAGATCAGGTTGCGCTGCAAAGCGCCGGAGAAGCGGTCGCCAAGATCGGTGGTCGGATCGAGCAGCTCGCGGAACCAGGCGGCACCGTTCCAGAAGAAGGAATTCTGTCCGATCGTGTCCTGCACCGAGTAATTGACCACCGTCATCAGCGGCAACAGCGCCGAGAAGAGCACGATGATCAAGACCGGCAGGACGAAGAACCAGGCCTTGTTGTTGATCGGCTTGTCGTTCATGCCGCAACTCCCTCGACCCGGCGATCATCCACATAGACATGCACCCGGCCCGGCTGGAACAGGAGCCCCGCCTCCCCGGTTGGCACCGACATGTCGTCCGGCACCGTCGCCACCAGCGGATGGTCGCCCAGCATGACGCGGGCCAGCCGCACGCGGCCGAGATCGTCGACCCGCTGCACCTGCACGGGCAGGCCCTGGCCCGGCTGCGCCAGGATGGCGTGGTCGGGTCGGACGCCGAGCTGAGCGGTGCGGTCGGTGAAGCTGGGATAGGTGGTTTCCAGCTGGATCTCGCGGTTGCCGATCCGGGCCCGGTTGCCGGTGACGGCGGTCGGCAGCAGGTTCATGCCCGGCGAGCCGATGAAATAGCCGACAAAGGTATGTTCCGGCCGCTCAAAGAGATCCAAAGGCGTGCCGACCTGCAGCACGCTGCCATCCTTCATCACCACCACCTTATCGGCGAAGGTCAGCGCCTCCACCTGGTCGTGGGTGACATAGATCATCAGCATGTCGAGGGCCCGGTGCACGGCCTTCAGCTTGGAGCGGAGCTCCCATTTGAGGCCGGGATCGATCACCGTCAGCGGCTCGTCGAACAGCACGGCGGAGACGTCAGCGCGCACCAGACCGCGCCCCAGCGAGATCTTCTGCTTGGCGTCAGCCGTGAGGCCGCGCGCCCGGCGGTTGAGATCGGGGGTCAAATCGAGGATATCGGCGATTTCCTTGACCCGGGCCTCGACCTGGGCCTTCGGCATATGCCGGTTCTTCAGCGGGAAAGCCAGGTTCTCCGCCACCGTCATGGTGTCGTAGATGACCGGGAACTGGAACACCTGGGCGATATTGCGCTTCTCGGTCGGGAGCCGCGTCACGTCCTTATCGTCGAACAGCAGCCGGCCCTCGGAGGGGATGATGAGGCCGGAGATGATGTTAAGGAGTGTGGTCTTGCCGCAGCCCGAGGGGCCCAGCAGCGCATAGGACATCCCCTGCTCCCAGACATGGTGCAGGGGTTTGAGCGCATAATCCTCCGGGCGCTGGGCGCTGCCGCGATAGGCATGGGCGATTCCATCCAGGGTAATTCGGCTCATCTCTCTTCCCTCACGCCGTCGCCGCCATCTCCGGAACCGCCGCCACATGGCCGGCGGTGTCGAAGACGAAAAGCTGGCGGGTATCGATATGCACGTCGACCGTGGTCCCCGGCACCAGTTCCTGGACGCCGCGCGCCAGGCACACCCAGGTGCCATGGCCGGCATCAACATGGATGAAGCTCTCGGAGCCGGTCAGCTCCGTCACCTTGACCTCGCCATGGAAGTTGAGGCCGGTCTCCCGGCTCACGCCGAGCGCGATATGCTCGGCCCGGAAGCCCAGGCGATAGCTGCCATCGCCGAGGCCGCTGAGCGCCCCCGAGACCGGCAGCTGCTGGCCGTTGCCAAGGGTGATCGCGTTACCCCGCTTCTCGACCTCGATCTCGTTCAAGGGCGGATCGGAGAACACCCGGGCTGCCGCCAGGTTCTGCGGCCGGCGGTAGACCCCGGCGGTCGGGCCCAATTGCGTCACCCGGCCTTCCCACAGGGTTGCCGTATTGCCGCCCAGCAGCAGCGCCTCGGTCGGTTCCGTCGTCGCATAGACCAGGATCGCCCCGGACGCAGCGAAGATGCGCGGCAGTTCCTCGCGCAATTCCTCGCGCAGTTTGTAATCGAGATTGGCCAGGGGTTCGTCGAGCAGCACCAGATCGGCCCGCTTCACCAAAGCGCGCGCGATCGCCACCCGCTGCTGCTGGCCGCCGGAGAGCTGCAACGGGGTCCGCTGCAGCATCGGCTGCAGGCCCAAGAGCTTCGCCGCTTCCTGCACGCGCTTGTCGATCTCGGCCGCATTCACCTTCTGCACCCGCAAGGGCGAGGCGATGTTCTCATAGACCGAGAGCGTCGGGTAATTGACGAATTGCTGATAGACCATGGCGACAGAGCGATGCCGCACCGGCACCCCCGTCACATCCTTGCCGTCCAGCAGCACCCGGCCACCGGTCGGACGCTCCAGACCCGCCATCAGCCGCATCAGGCTCGTCTTCCCCGACAAGGTCGGGCCCAACAATACGTTCATCGTGCCACGCGTCAGGCTCAGCGAGATATCGCGCAGATATTCTGTTGGCGGAACGGAAAGGCTGACGCCTTCGAGAACCAGACTCATGCGGAGCAACTTTCTCTGTCACCGTCACCAGATGACACCCGGCGGGCGCCATCCGATGGCAGCGGCGCTATATCAGGCATTGTCGAGCGAGGGAGAGATCTTCCACTCGCGCAGTTCATAGACGGTACCCGGCCGCGCCATCTTGCGATCCGGTTGCGCCAGGCGGCGGCGGAAGCTGTGGATCGGCGTTGCCCGGGGATCGATCAGCACTTCGATGACGGAGGAGCCGTTGAAGGCGAAGGCCTCGTCCAGCGCCGCATCGATCTCCGCCGCCGAGCGCACCTGGATGCCTTTCAACCCCATGGCATCGCCTGCCGCGGCATAGTTGGGCTTTTCGCCGAAGCCGAGATCGACCGATTGCCGCAGATTGGAGAAGAAGAATTCCTGCCACATCTGCAGCCAGCCGAGGATGCTGTTATTGAGGACGATATTGATGACGCGGTAGCCGTTCTGCGCCAAAGTCGCCAGCTCACCGATGGCATAAGAATGACCGCCATCGCCGGAGACGGTGATGACACGGCCGCCCCGATCGCTCTGCACCGCTCCGGCACCGATGGCAGCCGGCACGGCATAGCCGAGACCGCCCTGCCCGCGCGCATAGAGGAAACGGCGGCCGGGCGCGATCGATTTGATATAGGCGCCAATCCAGCCCGCCGACCAGCTGGCATCGCTGATGACAACATCGGCTTCGGTCAAGCGTTCGGCCACGGCCCGCATCACCCGCGGCGGCTGGATCGGGCTGCTCTCCGTCGCCATCTCCTGGCCGATCACTGCCTCATTCGCCGCCTTCACTTCGGCGATGCGCGCGAGCCAGGACTTGACCGGCTTTGCCTTGAGCTTGCCGCGCAGCATCTCCAGCGTCAGCCTGACATCGCCGCAGAGCGCCAGGGTCGGCCGGAAGGTGCGGCCATGCTCGAGCGGATCGGCATCGATGGTGATGGTCGCCTGGTTGGCGAGCGGCAGAGTCCAGTTCATCGCCGTGTTCTGGCTGGCCTTGGAACCCAACCAGACGACGAGATCGGCTTCCTTGATGAGCTCGATCGCTGCCGCCGAGCCAAGGGCATTGAGGACACCTGCCACATAAGGCCGCGTCTCCGGCACCGTGCCCTTGCCCGAGAGGCTGGTGACGACCAGCGGCTGCAGCTCGTCGCAGATCTCGGTCAGCAACGCGCAGGCATCGGACGCGTGGATACCGCCACCGGCGACGATCGCCGGCCGTTTCGCCGCCGCGATCATCTTCGCCGCCTGGGCGATATCATCGCCTGGCGGTGCGTAACGGATCGAGGGTGAATGAGTATGGCGATCATCGATCACCACCTTGATCTTCTCCTCATCCCATTCGGCATCCATGATCTCATGGGGAATGAGCAGTGCGACCGGCCCGGGACGTGGACCGGTCGCGACGCGAAAGGCGGTGCGGACGAGGTCCGGTAGCGCTTCCACGCTCGGTACCAGATAGGTCGCCTTGGTGATGGTCTGCAGGAAGGCGACCTGGTCGAAGCCTTGCGAGGCAACGCCCTTCGACCGCAGGGACAGCCAGTCGAGCGGGAGTTCTCCGACCAGCGCAATCATCGGTATCGAGGCGTTCAGGGCTTCGACCAGGCCATCGGGGAGTTTGGTCGTACCGGGACCGACGGTGACATCGCAGATACCGGGCTTGCCGGTCAGCCGGGCATAGGCATCGGCGGCATAGGCGGCGCTGCGTTCATCGCGCACCAGCACATGCCGGATCTTCGGCGCGCGGCGGGAAATGCCGTCATGCAAGGCGGTGGTCTGGCCGCCCGGCATGCCGAAGACGTAATCGACGTCGTAGCGCATCAGCATTTCAGCGAGGAAGTCACCAATATGGGGCATGAAATCAATCTCCTGTGGGCAATCGCGGGGCCGCGGGCGCGGCGATCAGAAATCTTTAATGGCTGGTGCTGGAGGGACGCCAAAGCGACGCCAGGGCATCACTCAAAGCAGCGAAACGGTCGAAGGCCTTGCGGTACTGCGCCGTCATCCCGGGATTAGGGGCGAAGCGGCGCTTGACCCGCACCATGCCGGTAATCGCGGTGTCGATATCCTTATGCAGGCCGACCGCGGCGGCGGCACAGATGGCCACACCCTGCGCGCCCAATTCACTGCCATCGGTGATCTCGACGGGCAGGCCCAGCACGTCAGCAAAGATCTGGGCCCAGATATCGCTGCGCGAGGCGCCGCCGGCGAGGCGGATGGAGGTGATGGCGGCGGCATCAGGCCCGGTCATCAGGCCATTGATATCGATCTTATGGGCAAAGACGACGCCCTCGAAGATCGCCCGCATGATATCGGCGAGCGTGTCGGAGACCTTGACACCGATGAGACCGGCCGGGGCACCTTTCGGACCGCCAAAGAGATAGGGGTAGAACAAAGCATCGCTGCTGCGTCCCATCGCCGAGACGACCAGCTCGCTGCAATATTCGTAGATCGACTTCCCCTGCGTCGCACAGCGCGCCGCCTCGCCGTCGAGCACAGTGCGGCAGAACCAGTCGAGATTGCCGGCCGAGGTTGCCGATCCCTCGGTCGCCAGATAGCGGCCGCCGATCGGATACAGGCATTGCAGGAAGGGGAGCTTGCTGAGGCGCGGGCTGTCATGCAGCGTCGAATTGATGCTGAAGGTGCCGGCGACAACACTCATCTGCGCCGGATTGGTGACACCCGATGCGAGCGCCGAGGCGGCCACATCGACAGCGCCGCGGACGACCGGCGTGCCGGCCTTGAGCCCGGTCGATTTCGCCGCCGCTTCCGTCACACGGCCAGCGATCTCGACCGAGGGGGCGATCGGCGGCAGCTTGCCCAACCATTTCTTCAGGCCGAGCGGGCGGAAGATCTCCTCGGCATAGGCCGATCGCGTCACATCGATCAGGCCGGCGATACCGCCATCGGTCGGATCGGTCGAGATCTCACCGCACAGCCGCGCGCGCAGGAAATCCTTGCAGAACAGCACCGAATAGGCGCGGTCAACCGTGGCCGGCTCATGCTCGGCAAGCCAGGCCATCAGGGCGGTCGATTGCCCGGGCCAGAAGCGCTGCTGCACCAGCGGGCCGTTCGCGGCGGTCAAGCCGTCGCGATCCCAGGCAGCGACCAGATCCGTCGCCCGGCTATCGGTAGAAACGATGCCCGGGCGAATGGGATCACCCTGGCGGTCGACCACATAGAGGCCGCTGCCATAGCCGGAGACACTGACGCCGGCGATGTCACCGGCGGCAACACCCGTTTTCTCCAGCAGAGCCTGGATTGCGCCGCAGACAGCACCCCACATGGCATCGGCATCGCGCTCGGTATGGCCCTGGGCGGGAAACAGCATCTTGTTGGGGCGGCGTTCACAAGCGAGCTCGCGGCCGCTCGCATCGAAGAGCGCCGCCTTGGTCATCGTGCCGCCTGCATCGATACCGATGAGCCTGTCCGGCATCATCACCCTCCCCGCTTCCTGCCCAGTGTTCGCCCCGATATCCGCCTTGGCCGCTTATGGATGCTGCCTTCAGGCGCCAGAGCTAAGTTGTTATTACAAGTTATGCTACGGGCATTTTTCGCCGCGGTCAATTCCCTCGCATAAGGAAGCTGCCTGGGACGGAATCTGGGCATTAGAATGAATTACCGCAATGCAAAACGGCACATCGCAGCGCAACAATTGCGCCCATATACCAGAGACAACTGGGATCTCGCGCGATACGGCGTCCTTGATTCGCAGAGAGAATTGGCTGTCTCCTGAGGATACGGGACGTGAAAAGCGCTTTGCCGGATCCGGAATCGGAATTGAAAGATTCTGCTTTTGTTGTTATTACAACTTTGACTTTTCATTGCCGCTTGAGGACACCACTGGACCATGAAATCGCGATCGGAACTGCTGCAAAGGCTTGGCGGCGAGCCCCCTCCCGACATCCTGATCATCGGCGGCGGCATCAATGCCGTCGGCCTCTATCGCGATCTCACCGCGCAGGGCGTGCCGGCACTCCTGGTGGAGAAAGGCGACTTCTGCAGCGGCACCAGCGCCGCGCCATCGCGCCTCATCCATGGCGGGCTGCGCTATCTGGAGACCGGCGAATTCGCCTTGGTCCGGGAATCCGTCGAGGAGCGCAACCTGCTGCTGCACAATGCGCCGCATTACGTGCGCCCGCTCCCCGTCTGGGTGCCGGTGACAAACTGGTGGGCCGGGTTCCTATCGGCGGGCGCGCGCTTCCTGCGCCTCACCCGGACACCCGGACCGCGCGGTGCCCTCGTCCTGAAGCTTGGCCTCACGGTCTATGACTGGTTCGGCGCCAAATATCGCAGCATGCCGAAGCATCGCATGATCGGCGGCAAGGAAGCCCTGCGGCAGATGCCCGGCCTGTTGCCGGCGATCTGCAGCGTCGGCGAGTTCTATGATGCACGCCTCACCAATGCCGAGCGCCTGACCCTGGAACTGGTCGCCGATGCGGAGACCGATTGCCCCACTTCACTCGCCATCCCGTATCTCGCTGTCGCCGGGCATGACGGCAAGGATGTCCTGCTGCGCGATGAGATCGATGGCACCGTCCATCGCGTGGCGCCGAAGCTCGTCATCAATGCCGCCGGTGCCTGGATCGACCAGGTCGATGCCTGTCTCGGCATCGAGGAAAGACTGGTGGGCGGTACCAAGGGCTCGCATCTGGTGCTCGATCATCCCGAACTCGCCAGAGCGCTCGGCGAGAAAATGATCTATTTCCCGACCAGCGATCATCGCATCTGCCTGGCTTATCCGCTCGACGAGCGGCTGGTGCTGATCGGTACGACAGATCTGCCGACCGAGGATCCCGAGGACATGGCCTGTTCGGAAGTCGAAGTCGATTACCTGTTCCGGGTCATGAAGGAGATCATGCCGGGGATCCGGCTCAACCGTGCGCAGATCGTCTTCCGCTATGCCGGCGTACGGCCGCTGCCGAAGGCGACCTCGGGCACCGTCGCCGGCGCCATCAGCCGCGACCATCATATCCGCCCCTTCGACCGCACCGAGACCCGCCCCTATGATGTGTTGACCCTGGTGGGCGGCAAATGGACCACCTATCGCGCCTGC